>NZ_VSMK01000812.1 GCF_011682075.1 Nitratidesulfovibrio liaohensis | reverse complement strand
GCGCTGCTCGCGCAGCACGGCCAGCTTGGCGGCGCAGCGTTCGCGGTGGTCGGGCGCGGCGTCCGCGCGTTCGGCCTGCTCTTCCATGTGGAAGACCTTCAGGCTGAGGATGGACAACCGGTCCACGGCCATGCCCAGCGACTCGGTATTGTGGCGCGGGCGCTGGCCGGGGGCGGACGCGGGCAGTTGCGGCCGCAGCAGCGCCACCAGACAGGCGTCCACCTTTTCCATGTAGTCGTTGCGGCGCTGGTTCAGGCCGTCGATGGCGCGCTTGCACTCCGCGATGACATCCGTGCCCACGTCGGTGCGGCGGGCGGTGTCTTCCACGTGCCACAAGCGGAAGTTCATCAAGTGTTGGGCCAGCACCAGCCGATGCAGCAGCGCGGCGTCGGCCACGGCTTCCGTGGCGTCCGTTGCAACGGGCGCGGGCTCGTGCGCCGGGGGTTCGGCCACGTGCCAGTCGGCGGTGGCCTTGTGCTGGGCGTCGAAGCATTCCGTGAGCAGCGCTGCCACGGCATGAAGGGTCTGCATCATGTGTCCTTGAGGCTGGGTTATCCGCTGATGCCCACGTCGAAGTACTTGCCCACGCCGTATTCGCGGCGGCGGAAGAAGTTGTCCGGCGAAGGGCCGATGATCTGGAGTTCGCGGTGCTTCTTCTGCATGTCGAGGGCGATCTGCATTTCCTTGGTGCAGCCGGTGGAGTAGGTGGAATCCTTGCCCGCCCACACCGAGGGCACCTTGCGTTCCTGCAACGCGAAGCTCGTCTCTATATCCTCAACGGTCTGGAAACGCCAGACGTCGATGAGGCCGCTGCGCTGGACCCGTTCCCACATGAACATCAGGTCGTCGCCGTCCATGCCTTCCTCGAAGTGCTCGGCGGGGTTGATGATGAAGGTGGTGTCCAGCTTCTCGCGCAGGTGGCGGACGAAGGTGTCCACGACGTTGATGGCGGTCTTGGTCTGGCCGGGAATGGAGCCGATGATGCAGCTGTAGAACATCACCGCCTTGCCCTGCTGGCGCGCCTCGCGCATGGCCTCGATGATCTCGTCGGCCTTGCCGGTCAGGTCCTTTTCGGTGAACTTGCGCACCCCGGTCGCGCGGGGCTTGCAGGTGATGTGGCACTGCCCGTCGTCGTCGCACCAGAAGCACACGATGTCGCGGGTGAACTGGTGGCTGGTACGCAAAAAGGTATGGTCGGCGCGCCAGCCCTTGGCCATGACCACGTCGCATTCCTTCCAGGCGCGGGCAAAGGTGACGCTGGCGCGGTACAGGTTCAGCCGTTCGCGCGTGCCGTCGGAAATGACCACGAAGCGGTGCTCGCGCAGGTGGCGCAGCAGGTCGTTCTTGGTCACCCGGTCGTCATGCAGGATGAAGGCGGATTCCATCTCTTCCTTCAGCACCGGGTCGGACTCCGCGTCCCAGATCATGGGCGCGTAGAAGAAGAACCCTTCCTTCAGGGCCAGCACCACCTGGTGCCCCATGCGCAGCAGCACGCGGATGACGGCCAGGTCGAACATGACCCCGCCGTCGCCGTCGCACAGGTACAGAATCTTCTTGCGCGGCTCGGTTTCCGGGCCGAACAGCAGGCGCAGCTGGGCGGATGGCGCCCCCACCGACTCCAACGCCTGCTCCACTTCCAGCGGCGAAGGGGGACATTCCAGCCAGCGGCGGCCACGCATGGCCACGTGCAGCAGCCGGACCAGTTCCGTAAGGTCCAGTTCCCAGCGCATGTCCACGATGTCGCGGTGCGGGTCCAGGGTGGCCGGGGGGCGGCGCAGCAGACGCTGCAACGCGGGGTCCTGCAACAGGGCGCGGGCCTTGCGGTTGGCGGACTGCTTGCGGCCTTCCCACGGGTCTTCCTGGCCGGACTGGGTAAGCACTATGCTGGTCAGGCGCTTGACCACCCGCGAGGGAATGGCGGTGTGCTGGCTGATGTGCAGACGGAAGCGGTGGCGGCAGTACTGCATGATGCGCCGCTTGACCTGCTTTTCGATGTGGGTGGCGCTGCGCACCAGGCGCATGATGATGCGCCACGCGCGGTTGTACTGATCCTGCAACGCGCGGGGCGTATCCTGCGCGGTAAGCAGGCGGAAGGTGTCGTCCGAACAGGGTACGTAGACCTGGTCGTCGGCCAGGGACACCATGAAGCGCAACTGCTCCGGCGTGGCGATGAGCGTGGGGTTCATGAGGTGTTCGAGATTGTTCTCGGTCATGAAGTTGTAGATCCACGCGTCGAAATAGGGGTCCTTGCGCAGGCGGATGTCCCTGACGGCGTCGAACTCGGGCAGCTTTCGCATGACAACCTCGTATCGGCGGGGCCGGGTGGCGCGGCGGGGCGGCCCCCCGGCAAAGGGCCGTCGCGGAGACGGAGCGGATGGCCGCGCGGGGCGACCGGAATGCGCGGGCGGTCAGCCAACGGACGAAAGGACGATTTGGAAACAGCCCCTATGACTGATCCTTGATGAACCCCTTGGCCTTCAGCTTGCGGTAGTACGAAAGTTCCTCGATGGTGGCGAACAGCATGCCGCCGGGGGCGCGTTCCACATGCACCACGTCGCCCGCGTGCAGGGCGTAGCCTTCCTGTCCGTCCTGGGTCAGGTAGACATCGGTGGTGCGCTCGCGCACCGTTACCGACAGGTGTGCCTCGCCGGGCAGCACCAGCGGCAGCAGGTTGTTCAGGAACGGACAGATGGGCGTCACGGTGTACACGTGCAATTGCGGGTGCACCAGCGGCCCGCGCGCGGACACGGAATACCCAGTGGCCCCGGTGGGGGTGGAGACGATCAGCCCGTCGGCGCGCAGTTCACCCAGCCGCTCGGAGCCCACGCGCAGGTCCAGGTTGATGACCCGCGCGAGGATGCCGCGATTGATGACCACGTCGTTCACCGCGCCGCCGGAATGCACCGTGGCTCCGTCGCGTTCCACGCGGAAGGACAGGGCCAGCCGCTCCTGCACGGTAACGCCGCCGGTCAGCAGCCGTTCCAGACTGGATTCCCAGCGGGTGGCGGCCACTTCCGCCAGAAAGCCCACCTTGCCCAGATTCACGCCCAGCAGGGGCACCCCGGAGCCCAGCAGCCGCCGGGCCACGCCAAGGATGGTGCCATCGCCGCCCAGCACCAGGGCCAGGCTGCATTCCTGCCCGGCCACGGCCAGCGACACGGCATCGCCCGTGTTTTCCACCACGCGCGCCGAAAGGCCGCGCGCGGCCAGCCAGGCGCGCATGCGTTCGCCAAGGGCCTCCGCCTCGCGGTGGCCCGACTTGGTGACGATGAGAATGGAACGAAGCGCGGTGTGCATGGAGTGTTCCTAGTGGAAACAGCCCGCGCCTTCAAGAAATAACCGCGCGAATGGCGCACGGGATGCGCGCGGGCGGGGTGCGGGCCGGGTGCGGGCCGGGTGCGGACCGGACGCGAAAACGGACACGGGGCAGATGGTGGCGCATCGGCAGGACGGGCCAGGACTTCGCGCCCCACACGCGCTGGGCGCCCGCACAGTCGCCGCCCCGGCCGCGCCCCACGGTTGTCACGCCCGACCATTTGGTATACTGCCGAGTGGTTCCGCAACATCCACGGGTTGGCCGCACGGCCGCCGCAGAGGTATTCACCGCTCCATGACCGACAACGCCCGCCAGATAGTGCTTGAGCACGCCACCGAAGGCGCGAAGCTACGCGAACGCTATTTCCAGCAGAACGCCGACCGCGTGGTGGAACTGGCCCTCCAGATGGCCCTCACCCTTGCCCGTGGCCGCAAGATCATGTTCTGCGGCAACGGCGGCAGCGCCGCCGACGCCCAGCACCTGGCCGCCGAATTCGTCAACCGCTTCATGATGGAGCGCCCCCCCCTGCCCGCGCTGGCCTTGACCACCGACAGCTCGATACTTACCGCCATAGGCAACGACTACGGCTTCGAGCAGGTCTTCCAGAAGCAGGTGCAGGCACTGGGCCAGCCCGGCGACATGCTGGTGGGCATTTCCACGTCCGGCAACAGCCCCAACGTGGTGCTGGCGCTGAAGGCCGCGCGCGAAAAGGGCGTGACCACCGTGGGCATGACCGGTCGCGGTGGCGGTGAAATGGCCGCGCTGTGCGACTACCTGCTGGACGTTTCCGACCGGCGCACCCCGCTGGTGCAGGAAATCCACATCACCGTGGGCCACCTGCTGTGCCAGTTGACCGACCATTTCCTGTTCGAAAACGTGCTGGCCCTGCAACCGTACCTGGAAGGCAAGGCGCCGGAATAGGCGCCTGCACGGTGCCGCGCACGCAGAACGAATTTCCACCCCGCGTCCCCATGCCCCGCACGCCTGGCACACGCCACGCGGCATGCATGGGCCACGTCACGAGACACGACGGGGCAGCCTTTCGCACCGCCTTTGGAGGAGACACGCATCATGCCCATCTATGAATACGAATGCACCGCCTGCGGCAAGAAGTTCGAGGAACTCGTCTTTGGCGACGACCTGCCCCCCTGCCCGGCCTGCGGTTCCGCCCGTACCGAAAAGCAGCTGTCCTGCGCCTGCTTCAAGATGCCCGCGCCCTCGCGCGTGGGGCAGACCGTGACCTTCCCCAAGTCCAGCCGTGGCGGCTGTTCCGGGTGTTCGGGCGGCAACTGCTCCACCTGCAGCTAATGGCACACGCCCACGACATCATCCTCTCACCGCGCGCAACCACATGAAGAAACTCGTCATCGCCACCCGTGGCAGCAAGCTGGCCCTGTGGCAGGCCGAACACGTCAAATCCTGCATCGAAGGCCGACACCCCGGCGTTTCGGTGGAACTGCTGGTCCTGAAGACCCGTGGGGACATCATCCTCGACGTGCCGCTGGCCAAGGTGGGCGGCAAGGGCCTGTTCGTGAAGGAAATAGAGGAGGCGCTGCTGGATGGCCGGGCCGACCTGGCCGTGCACAGCATGAAGGACGTGCCCATGGAACTGCCGGAAGGGCTGGTGCTGGGCATCATTCCCGAACGCGAGGAGCCGTCCGACACCTTCCTGTCCGTGCACCACGACTCGCTGGCCGCCCTGCCCCACGGGGCCACCGTGGGCACCAGCAGCCTGCGCCGCCAGTCGCAGTTGCTGGCCCTGCGCCCGGACCTGAACGTGGTCTCCCTGCGCGGCAACGTGGACACCCGGTTGCGCAAGCTTTCCGAGGGCCAGTTCGACGCCATCATCATGGCCACCGCAGGCATGAAGCGCCTTGGCCTTTCCGCGCCCAGGAGTGAAGTGCTGGGGCCGCCCGCCTTCCTGCCCGCCGTGGGCCAGGGCGCGCTGGGCATCGAGTTCCGGGCCGACCGGGCAGACCTGCGCGACCTGCTGGCCTTCATGGAGCACACCCCCACCCGCATCCGCGTAGAGGCCGAACGCGGCTTTCTGGCCGGGTTGCAGGGCGGCTGCCAGGTGCCCATTGCCGGGCACGCCGTTATGACCGGCGACGGCACCTTTGCCCTGGAAGGCCTTGTGGCCGACCTGACCGGCGCGCGGGTGATCCGCCGCACCATGAACGGCGTCAGCGCCCCCGACGGCGCGCAGGCCCGCCAGATCGGCCTGGACCTTGCCGCGCAACTGGTGGCCGACGGCGCGGGTGAAATCCTGGCCGAGGTGTACGGCAGCGGCGAGGCGGTGAACTAGCCCACCCCGCCCTGCACTGATCCTTGCCTGCCGGTACGATCCGGTTTTCTTGCAAAACAACGGGCCGCCCCTCCTGCACGGAAGGGCGGCCCGCTTTCATTGGCTCCCCGGTTTCATGGCGCGGAGGTCATGCCGCCTTCATCTCTTCCACCAGGCGCTTCAACACCTGGGCCTGCTCCGCCAGGGCGGACACGGCCCGCGCAGATTCTCGCATGGCCTGCGCCGTCTCACCGGAAATGGTGCTGACCTGCTCCACCGCGTGGTTGATTTCCTCACTGGCCGAGGACTGCTGCTCTGAAGCAGTCGCAATGGAGCGCACCTGGTCGCTGGCCGTTTCCACCAGCCGCACGATCTCGCCCAGCGCTTCGCCTGACTGGCGCACCAGTTGGGTGGATTCCTCGATGCCGTGCACCGAGCGGTCCACGTTCTCCATGTTCTTGCGGGTGCCCTGCTGCACCCCGCGGATGGCCTCGCCCACCTGCACGGTGGCATGCATGGTCTTTTCGGCCAGTTTGCGCACCTCATCGGCCACCACGGCAAAACCACGCCCGGCGTCACCGGCCCGCGCCGCCTCGATGGCCGCGTTCAGCGCCAGCAGGTTGGTCTGATCGGCAATGTCGCTGATCACGTTCATGATTGCCCCGATGGATTCCGCCTGGCGGCCCAGGTCTTCCATGTCGGCCTTGAGGTCCAGCGACTGCCGCCGCACACCATCAATGGTGCCCACCACCCGCTCCACCAGCGCCGCGCCATGGGCGGCCTTGGCGCGGGCCGCATCGGAAACTTCCGCCGTGTCGCCTGCGTTGCGGGCAACCTCCAGCACGCTGGCGTTCATTTCCTCCATGGCCGTGGCCGTCTCGGATACGCGCTTGGCCTGCTCCTCCGCGCCACGGTCGGCCTGTTCGATCTGGGCGGAAAGTTCCTCGGACGCCGACGACACCACCTCCACCGCGCCTTCCACCTGCGCCGCAGCCTGCAACATGCCCTCGCGCTTGGCGTTTTCCGCCTGCCTGCGGGCCTCTTCCGCCTCGCGCATGGCGACCAGGGCTTCCTGCTCCTTGCGGGCTGCCTGCTCGCTCTTGTCTTCGGCCTCGGCGATCTTGGCCTTCAGGGTGTCCACCATCACCCGCAGGGCGTCAGCCAGCCTGCCGATCTCGTCGTGCCCGCGCACGGCAAGGTCCGCGTTCAGGTTGCCGCCCGCCACCAGTTGCGCAAACGACACGGCCCCGCCCAACGGACGGGTGATGGACCGCGAAATGAGAAAACCGAGCAGCAGCGACAGCAACGGCGCGCCCACGGCCAGGGCAATGGCGGTGTTGTGCGCCGTGTGCGCTTCGGCCGCATTCTGAACCCGTGCGGCCCGCGCCTCTGCCCGCACGGCCTCCTGCACGGCAGCGGCGGCCTCGGCCAGGCGGGCATTGGCCTGCACGCCCTTGCCGGTGACAAGGTCAGCTGCCCTGGATTGCTTGTCGTCACTGGCGATGTCCCGCTCCCATTCCTGGATGGAAGACATGATTTCATCGTTGATGGCGCGCACGGCGTCCAGCGTGGTGACGAAGGCTGTCCACTTATCCTGCACGGCGGGCGAACGGCGCAGACGGTCCATCTCGCCGCGCGACTTGGCGATGACCTCGCGCGAGAGACGGATGTCCTCCCGCTGGCGGTCTCGGTCGGCCCTGGGCAGGCGCTCCATCATCAGGGTGCGCTGGGCCACCACGATACTGCGCATGGCCAGTTCGATGCTGCCGATATGTGCCACGGCGGGCAGCATTTCCTCGTTGGAGCGGCGCAGGCTTTCACTGGCATTTCCGATGGCCAGATACCCGGAACCGGCGGTGATCAACGTGAGCAGGGAAACAAAAATGAATCCTGCTATCAGCCTGATACCGACACTGAAATTGTTCATGAAACCCTCTACTTGCTGATGGTGATGGAACCACGGGACAACCCGCTTCCGATCCGAATTCGACCCTGATCCGATCCGGTTCATGCCGGATTGGAACCGCACAAGGACAGGTATGAACATCAATGCGATAGCACGATGATGTACGAAAACGCCTCCATCTCATCCCACGGAAAAAACGCATGGGCCGACATGGCCAGTTTGCCGAGGGCACGCTCGTACTGCAGGCGGTTTTCGTGCGTGCCCGCGCTTCGCCGCGCCAGACGCTCGAAAACGATGCAGTTCGTGTGGTTGTCCGGCGCACCTGCCGTGCCGCCACACCCGCGGGCGTGCCGAAAGCTGTCCCCGGCGTCAGCCCGAACGTCCATGCGCAACGGTTCCTGTTCGTGGCTGTCAAAAACCACCATGTCGAAGCCGTCCACCACCCGCACCCATGCTCCCATGGCATGGCGCATGCGGCCCAGTATGGAAATCATGGTGCCCAGCCTGCCGGTCACCACGCGTCGTGAACGGTAGACACGGGAAACGCCACCATCCGTCCCACGCAGCCCCAGGTACACCCGCAGGCTGCGCACGCCGTCGGTGGTGACGACACCCCGCCGCAGGTCGATGTCGCAAAACGGCAGTTCGCATGTGGACAACTGCGTAGCCATGCGGTCCTGGGCCATCCGGGAGACGATCCACCCTTTGGCTGACATGGCGTCCACCAGGCCGCACAGCAGGTCCGCCCCATCGGCATAAGGAATGCTCCAGTGCGGATGCCCGGACCTGACATTGGCGAGCGCCATGACCGCATCGTCGTCCCCGTCCGGCTCGTTGCGCACGACGCAACGAATGAACATGGTGAACGCCTCGCGGTGGTCATAGATGGCTTCGCGCAGCTTTTCGGGCACGATGCCCGCCACCGCGAGCATGAAGTACCTGTCTACCCCCAGCAGATCGGCAAGCAGCATCAGCCGTTCCGGCTTCAGGCAGACATCGTCGCCCCGTTCAATGCGGCTGAGGTAGGAATGATGCACCCCCAACCGGTCGGCCAACTGGCGGATGGACAGCGGCTTGCCGCCAACGGTTCGCTCCAGGCGTGTCTCTCTGACGAGTTTCCCCAATAACCTGCCCATCTCGCCTACTTTTTTGTCTATAATATTGTAGCCAGTCCAAGGCGGGCAATCACTGTTATAAATCATGGTGTGACAAAAACGGCAGCCCGCAGCCCACACGGCCATACGGCGAGAGAAGGAAAAGGGGGATTTTCGTCAGGACAGTCAAAACGTAATGAAAAGCGCGATAAAAGCATGCATGACACATCAAAATCCCATCAAAAAACAAACACATCCTACATATTTAACACCAACAAAAGCAAATTCAATATGCAACACAAAAGATAATAATTATTACATTAGCAACAAGTATCACCACTAAATATATATCATCATGCATAGCGCCGATACTACTGAATATCGCAAGACATAATACAACAAACAAAAGCACCACACCATATTCATAATGCCTCATGCATTAAAGCCCACCACACTCCTCACTCAACACCAGGACCACGCACGCAACGACGGGGAATCGCCACAAAAAAAGGAAGGGGCGTTCCCTGCGGAACGCCCCCCTTGCATGCCATGCCACGGCGTGGGCCCATTACAGTCCCCTGCCAGCGGCTAGAAGGAAACCCCCACGGTCAGCGACCCGAAGTGCTGCCCCCGGTCCTGCCCCACGAATTCCTCGGTACGATAGACGTGGGTATAGGTGATGCGTACCCCTTCGATGATCACCGCCAGCCCCCCGGACAGGTCGGCCACGAAGTACTTCTTTTCCACGTCGTGGCTGTCGCGCCAGGTATTGCCGTCCAGAAAGATGTTGCGACCCACGGCCCGCCCGTCGGCCCCGGCGAACAGGTACCAGCCCCAGCTGTCGCGCACGCGGGGGTCCGCATCGTCGGTGGGGGCCTCGATACCGCCGCCGGGACGGATCAGCGAGGTCTCGAAATCGCCCGGCAGGTTCCAGCCAAAGCGCACCTCGCCCCCCATGTTGGCCTGGGTCAGCACGTTGCCCGCCGTGGCGCCCACTCGGGGCAGCACGTCCCAGTCGAACCCGTGTCCGATGGATGAAGGATTCAGCCGCCAGTTGCGTTGCCAGGTCAGCATCAGCCCCGGCTCGTCGTGCAACTGGTTGTCCCAGCCCTTGGCCGTGGGAATGTGACGCATTTCATGCACTTCGTTCTGGGCCGTTTCTCCCCGTGCCGAAGGCCCCACGATGCCCCCGGTGAATTGCAGGGTATCCATGCGGTCGCCCTTCTTGGCGTGCAGGCCGACCGCCCCATACAGAAAGCCCGCGTAAGGCCTGTCGCCGGGTATGTACTCCCGGACCTGGGTATCTGACGGGGTGTAGATGGCCTGGCCGAAGGCCACGCTGACGTTGTACTGGGCGTCGGGGTCGCCTGCGAAGGGCAGTCGTTCGATGAGGCTGCCCAGCGATTCGGGCAACAGCCTGTTGTCGGAAAGGGTCTTGAGGTCGGGCGAGACGAACCGGGCCTGCACCGCATTGGTGTAATACTGGTCCGTGCCGCCGAACAGATCGTTTTCAAAGTAGATGATCAGCGTGCTGAAGGCCTTGGCCTTTTTGGGCTCTTCCGGCTCGTCGGCGGCGCCAGCTTCCGGCACCTCGCCAGACGCGGCGGTAATCGGGGCTGGAACCGGCGCGGCCTCGGCGGCCAGCGTGTAGCGGGGGACACACAGGGGGGCGCACAGCAGCAGGGCCAGCACGCCCCACAATGCCGCGCGCGTCAGGGGCGCAACAGGGTTCATTTTCCGGATTCCGTTTCCCGTGCCCATACGGGCAGTTCCATGTCGTACTGGCGGATCAGCGCATCGTGCTCGCGCATGGCGGCGTAGGACGACGACCTGCGGAACGAGCTGTTGCGGTTGGTGCGGTACAAGACGTTGAGATCCCACATGGTATCCACGTCGTTCCATTCCGGCAGGCGCACCACGTCCAGCCGGGCGGCCTCCAGCCGCTCCATGGTGGCGGCGTACACCGACGCGCCGCTCCACTCCATGCCGTCGAACACGCCGGGCAGAAAGCGGTCGCGGCGGAAGCCTATCAGATAATACCCGCCGTCAAAGGCCGGGCCGATGACCGCGTCGTGCAGGTCCAGGTCGTCCAGGGCCTTTTGCGCCAGTTCGTGCGGAAAGTCCGGAATGTCGCTGCCCAGCACCACCACGCGCTCGTACCCGGCGGCGTAGGCATCTGCAAGGGCCGTGCGCATGCGCGCGCCCAGGTCGTCGCCCTGCTGGGCCTGATAGACATGCTGCGGCCCCAGCCAGGCCTTGCACGCGGCCAGGGCGCCCTGTGCCCCCTGCGCTCGCTGGACGCCGGGGGGCACGGTGCCCGTGTCGCAACAGATGCGCAGGTCGGCCTTTACCTGCACCAGTTCGGCCAGCATGTCCTGCACGAAATGGCGGTACATGGCGGCGGCGGCTTCCGCGCCCATGACGGAGGCAAGACGCGTCTTCACCGCGCCCGGTTCGGGATACTTGACGAAGAAGAGTACGCAGGTGTCGCTCATGATGCTCCTTTGCGGGCGCGGTACCAACGCGCCAGTATCTGCGCCGGAACCCCCAGCGCGTACAGCAGCCGCAGACAGACGTTGCGCAGGGTGCAGCGCACGGCCCCCTCGTCGCGCCAGCGCCGGGCCGACGTGACGGCCCGCAGGGCCAACAGGGCCAGCGGCAG
>NZ_VSMK01000811.1 GCF_011682075.1 Nitratidesulfovibrio liaohensis | reverse complement strand
CAGCCACAGCTGCCGTCGTCGCTGGCGGGGCCGCCGGCAGTGCCGCCGGGCACATCGGGACCGTCCGGCGCATTGGGGATGACCGGCGGCAGGCAGGGGCCGCCCGTGCGCGGGGTGAAGGGCAGCACCTCGTAGTGCACGCCCGATTCGCGCAGCATGTCCTCGGCCAGTTGGTCGGGGTACGATTCCGCGTAGCGGATGGCCGTGACGCCGCAGTTGATGAGCATCTTGGTGCAGATCAGGCAGGGCTGGGTGGTGCAGTAGATTTCCGAACCGGCCAGCGAAATGCCGTGGATGGCGGCCTGCACGATGACGTTCTGTTCCGCGTGCAGCCCCCGGCAGATTTCGTGGCGCTGGCCCGAGGGCACGCCAAGCTGGGTGCGCAGGCAGCCCACGTCCAGGCAATGGGCCACGCCCGAAGGCGCGCCGTTGTAGCCCGTGGCCAGGATGCGCTTGTCCTTCACCGCGATGGCCCCCACCTTGCGCCGGGTGCAGGTGGAACGCTCGGCCACGAGGTAGGTGATCTCCATGAAGTACTGGGGCCAGGGGAGGCGGGACAGCGTGGACATGGGTACCCCTGTCGGTGATTGCGGGAAGAAGAGCCGGGGAGGGGACCCTTTGACGCTCTGCGGTCGCCATCCGTAAGGTTCGCGCTACGCGCTTACCTAACGGCTGCCGCAAAGGGTCTCCCTCCCCGGACCCCTCCCCCCCAAACTCTTCAATAGGAACGGCCTGTACAACGCGGGAAATCGTTAACGACCAGCCCGCGATTCTGCCTGCGGATGCGGGCGGGGCCTACCAGGCGAACAGCGGGAACTGCCGCGCGAAGACTTCCACTTCGCGGCTGATGGCCGCAAGGCGGGTCTCGTTGTTCACGTTGGCCAGGGCGTCCACGATCCACGCGGCCACCTTTTCCATTTCCGCTTCCTTCATGCCGCGTGTGGTCAGGGCGGGGGTGCCCAGGCGCACGCCCGAGGTCACGAAGGGCGAACGGGTCTCGAAGGGCACGGTGTTCTTGTTGGCGGTCATGCCCGCCTTGTCCAGCGCGTGCTCGGCGTCCTTGCCGGTGATGTCCTTGGACGTCAGGTCCATGAGCATCAGGTGGTTGTCGGTGCCGCCGGAAACCAGGTCGTACCCGGCGGCGGTCAGGCAACCTGCCAGCGTGACGGCGTTCTTCACCACCTGCTTCTGGTAGTCGGCAAAGGTGGGGCGCAGCGCCTCGCCGAAGGCCACCGCCTTGGCCGCGATGACGTGCATCAGCGGGCCGCCCTGAATGCCGGGGAATATCTGGCTGTTCAGGGTCTTGGCGTTGTCCTCGTCGGACAGGATCATGCCGCCGCGGGGGCCGCGCAGGGTCTTGTGCGTGGTGGTGGTGGTGAAGTGGGCCTGCCCGATGGGGGTGGGATGCAGGCCGGTGGCCACCAGGCCCGCGATGTGGGCCATGTCCACCATCAGCTTGGCGCCCACCTCGTCGGCAATGGCGCGGAAGCGGGCAAAGTCGATGGTGCGCGGATAGGCGCTGGCACCGGCCACGATCAGGGCGGGCTTGTGCTCGCGGGCAAGGGCGGCCACTTCGTCGTAGTCGATGTAGCCGGTTTCCTTCTTCACGCCGTAGAACACCACGTTGTACAGGCGGCCGGAAAAGTTCACCGGGCTGCCGTGGGTCAGGTGCCCGCCGTGCGAAAGGTTCATGCCCAGGATGGTGTCGCCCGGCTTCAGGCAGGCGAAGTACACGCCCATGTTGGCCTGGCTGCCGGAATGGGGCTGCACGTTGGCGTAGCCGCAGCCGAAGATGGCCTTGGCCCGGTCGATGGCCAGGTTTTCCGCGATGTCCACGAATTCGCAGCCGCCGTAGTAGCGCTTGCCGGGGTAGCCTTCGGCGTACTTGTGGGTCAGTACGCTGCCCTGGGCCTGGCGGACGGCGGCGGAGACGAAGTTCTCGGACGCGATGAGCTCGAGCTTGCCGGTCTGACGTTCGATTTCAAGAGTGACCGCGCGACCCACTTCCGGGTCTTGAATCAGCAGTTCGTCCATGGTTCGCCTCCGTGAATGGTTGTGGTCGCGCGGCGTCAGGATGCCGCGCGACCTCTGGAAATATCGTTCTCCCGTGCCCGGTTGGAGGGTGGGAGATGTTCTGCAAGCCTCCGGCGGGCAGGGGGCCAAGCCCCCTGCACCCCCGTTCAGGCAAGCGGGGTCGGACAAAGTCCGATATCGAGCGGGACTGCAAACGTGCGGAGCGCGAGGCGGGGACGAGGAAAAAAGCCTTTTTGCGGAAGGAGTGTGCGGCAGCCGTTAGGTGAGTCTTCGAACCTTACGGATGGCGACCGCAACGCGCTCTTCGGTATTCGACTGGAGCAAAAAGGCTTTTTGACGACGTAACATCCCGCGATACTTGCGTTTGCGATATTACCCCTTCCAGCGCTTGTACAGCATGCAGCAGTTCGTCCCGCCAAAGCCGAACGAATTGCACAACACGTATTCGGGCTGGTACTTTTCCGAGCCGCCCGTCATGTAGTTCAGGTCGCATTCCGGGTCGGGCGTGTCGCGGTTGATGGTGCCGGGGATGATGCCGGTGTGCAGTGCCATGACGCTGAACACGCCTTCCATCCCGCCCGCCGCGCCCAGCAGGTGACCGGTCATGGACTTGTTGGCCGTGATGCGGATGTTCCTGGCGTGGTCGCCGAACACCTTCTTGATGGCCTTGGTTTCGCACAGGTCGTTGAGGTGCGTCGAGGTGGCGTGGGCGTTGATGTGGTCCACGTCCTCGGGGCGGATGCCCGCCTCGTCGATGGCGGCGCGCATGGCCTGCGCCATGCCCAGGCCGTCCTCGTGCGGGGCGGTCATGTGATAGGCGTCGCCCGACGCGCCGTACCCCACCACTTCGGCGTAGATGGTCGCGCCGCGCGCCTGAGCCGATTCCAGCGATTCCAGCATCAGGAAGCCCGAACCTTCGCCGATGACGAAGCCGTCGCGGTCGTTGTCGAACGGGCGCGAGGCCTTGGCGGGATCGTCATTGTTGGCGGTGGACAGCGCCTTCAGCGCGGTGAAGCCGGAAACGCCCATGGGCGTGATGGTGGCTTCCACGCCGCCGGTGATCACCGCGTCGCAACGGCCCATGAAGATGTCGGTGTAGGCATAGCCGATGGCATGCTGGCCCGACGCACAGGCGCTGGTGGTGACCAGGTTGGGCCCCTTGGCCCCGGTAAAGATGGAAACCTGGCCCGGCGCCATGTTGGAGATCAGCATGGGGATCATGAACGGCGAGACGCGGTTGGGGCCGGACTCGACGAGCTTGGAATGGAAGACCTCGATGGTCTCCAGTCCGCCAAGGCCCACGCCCAGCAGCACGCCCACGCGGTGGGCGTTGGCGTCGTCGATGACGAGGCCGGAATGCTCGACGAGCATCTTGCCGGTGGCCACCGCGAACTGGACGAAACGGTCCATGCGCTTGGCCTGCTTGGCCGGCATGTACTTCTCTGGGTCGAAGCCCTTGACCTCGCCTGCGATGCGCGAGGTGTACTCCGAAGCGTCGAAGTGGGTGATGGGCCCGATGCCGGATTTTCCGGCCACCAGGTTCTCCCAGCTTGTCGCAAGGTCGTTACCAAGGGGAGTGATGGCCGCAAGGCCGGTCACGACGACACGCTTTCCGGTCATTAAGTGTACCTCTTGGCGGTAGTGGGGCCGAACCCGCGCAAACGGGAAGGATGTGGAACGATGACGGGTCGTTGTGCGTCATCGGCGTGGTTTCGGCCGTGCGGAAGAAAAGCGCGAGAGCGTCTTATGACCTCGTCATAAGACGCCCGCATGCGATCTTCGTTGCGTGAAGAACAGGCCCTACTGCTTGTTCTTGATGTAAGCGATGGCGTCCTGGACCTTGAGGATCTTCTGGGCATCGTCGTCGTCGATTTCGATGCCGAATTCCTCTTCCATGGCCATTATCAGTTCGGTCAGGTCGAGCGAGTCGGCGCCAAGGTCTTCCACGAAGGAGGCTTCGGGCTTCACTTCCTCGGCGGACACGCCAAGCTGATCAATGATGATTTTGCTGATCTTTTCTTCAACGGACATGGTCCCTCCAATGCTGTTTTTCTCGTTTCGGTGCCGGTCGGTGCTGCGTACGCGGCGGTCTACACAAGCCGTTTCGTCCGGGATGCCTGTTGTACGGCTGGCAGCGCCTGCCTGCAAGCATTCCGTGGCAGGGATTTGCTGGCAAATCCCCACGGGCTGTCCCTCATCCCTTCATGGGCTGCCCTAGCAGTACATGCCGCCGTTGACGGCGATGACCTGCCCGGTGATGTAGCCCGCCCTATCGGAAGCCAGAAAGGCCACGGCATCGGCGATGTCCTGGGGTTGTCCCAGGCGCCGGAGCGGGATGGCTTCGATATATGCCGCGCGAACCTCGTCGGTGAGCTTCGCGGTCATGTCTGTTTCGATGAAGCCGGGGGCCACGGCGTTGACCGTGACGTTGCGCCCGGCAAGTTCCTTGGCGGCGGACTTGGTCATGCCTATCAGGCCCGCCTTGGCGGCGGAATAGTTGACCTGCCCGGCATTGCCCATCTGGCCCACCACCGAGGTGATGTTGACGATGCGGCCCTTGCGCTGCTTGGTCATCAGCTTGGCGGCTTCGCGCAGGCAGGTGAACGCGCCGGAAAGGTTGACGTCCAGCACGCGATCGAAGTCGTCGTCCTTCATGCGCAGGATAAGCCCGTCCTTGGTGATGCCCGCGTTGTTCACGAGCACGTCCAGGGTGACCTTTTCCCTGATTTCTTCCTGAAAGAACGCGGACACGGCGGCGGCGTCGGAAACGTCCAGACGGAAGGCCCGCGCCGAACCGCCCGCGGCGTTGATGCCAGCGGCCACGGCTTCGGCTTCCTCGGGCTTGCTCACGTAGGTGAGGTAGACCTGAAAGCCCTCTCGGGCCAGGGTTTCCGCCACGGCCTTGCCGATGCCCCGGGAGCCCCCGGTGACCAGCGCGGTGGAAGTGAGTTCGCTCATTCGGCCTTTCTCATGTTGCGGGTTGCAAAGGGCACCGCCTTATACCGCAAAGACAGTGCGACTTCAATTGGCCCGATTAGGGGTGCCCCGGGTGAAGAATGTCGTCTTTTCTTCCGGCATCCGGCGATCCGTGGCAAACGGATTTTTTTCGCTGGCAAGGAAAACGAGCCAGCCATGAGGGAGTATGCCTCAGCCGTTTGGCGAGCTTGCGAGCCTTACGGATGAGGACCGCAGCGCGCTCTTGTTGTATTCGACCGAGCCTTAGCCGTTAGGCGAGCGCGTAGCGCGAGTCTTACGGATAATGACAGCAAAGCCATGGCAGGCGAAGTTTGACCGCTCTGCGCTCGATGCCCGTGAGGCTCGCGGACTCGCCTAACGGGCACGCTACGCGCCCTTCGGGTCGGTCCGCCAGCGGGAAAAGGGCCGTTTGCCAGTTAAAAATGCAGCAGTGCGGCACCCCAGGTAAACCCGCCCCCGAACGTGGCGAGCAGCACTCGCATGCCGGGACGCAGCACGCCCTTGGCCCGCGCGTCGGCGATGGCCAGCGGCACGGACGCCGCAGAGGTGTTGCCGAACTCGTGCAGGTTCACGAACACGCGCTCGGCGGGCACGCCCAGACGGTCGCCCACGGCCTCGATGATGCGCAGGTTGGCCTGGTGCGGAATGAGCAGGGCCACGTCGTCGGTGGTCAGGCCGTTGCGGGCCAGCACGTCCTGGCTGATGGCGGCCATGTTGCGCACGGCGTGCTTGAACACGTCGCGGCCGTTCATCTGCACGAAGAAGTCGTCGCCCACCGGGTCGCCCTTGGCGTAGGGGGTATGGGTGCCGCCGCCGATGGTCAGCAGGCCACCCAGGTTGCCGTCCGACGCGCAGAGCACGTCTTCGAGCAGGGCGCCTTCGCCGTCGGCGGTAATCACCGACGCGCCCGCACCATCGCCGAACAGCACGCAGGTGGTGCGATCGGCCCAGTTCAGGCGGCGGGTCAGGGCTTCTGTGGCGGTCAGCAGCACGCGGGCCTCGGGCTGGGCGGCCACGATGGCGCGGGCCATGGACAGGCCGTACACGTAGCCCGAGCAGGCGGCGTTGAAATCGAAGGCCATGGCGCCCATGATGCCCAGCTTGGCCTCCACGAGGCAGGCGGTGTTGGGGCACAGGTAGTCGGGCGTGCAGGTGGCGTTGATGACGTGGGTGATCTCGCCCGGCTCCATGCCTGCGTCGGCCAGGGCCAGGCGGGCGGCTTCCGCCGCGGCGTCGGAGGCGTTCTGCCCCTCGGCCAGGCGGTGGCGCTGCTTGATGCCGGTGCGGGTGGTGATCCACTCGTCGGTGGTCTCCACGAACTTTTCAAGGTCGAAGTTGGTCAGCACGTCCACGGGGGTGTACGCACCAAACCCCCTGACCCGGCAGGCAATATCGCGCGATGCTGTCATGTGGCTGATTCCGGTCGGCGCGCGGGGCGCCGCAGGTGCAGGGTGGGGGACGCAGGGCCTTTCACTGTCGGGGGCGTCTGTTGAAACCGTTCCGGGGCGCGAACGAAACCGTGTTTCGCCGTCCGGCTCCGGAAGGAACGTTTCTTGGGCTGCCCTATTTGATGGCTTGCCGTAGCGGGTGAGCTCCTCGTTGGCGCTGATGGCCTTGACGAGGCGTTCGTTGGTCTTCTTTTCCACGAAGGTGGCGGCCAGCTTTACGGCGCTGCGCACGGCCTTGGAGTTGGACTTGCCGTGGCAGACGAAGGCGATGCCCTGCAAACCGAGCAGGGGGGCGCCGCCGTATTCGGCATAGTCCACGAACTGGGCAAAGCGGCGGAAGGCGGATTTGGCGAGCAGGGTGCCGATCTTGGGCAGCAGGCCGGAGAGCAGTTCGCGCTTCAGCACGCGACCGAGCGACGTGCTGAGCCCTTCGCTCAGCTTCAGCGCCACGTTGCCGACAAAGCCGTCGCAGACCACCACGTCCACCTCGCCGCTGAAAATGTCGCGGCCTTCCACGTTGCCCACGAAGTTGATGCCGTTCTGCGCCAGCTTGAACAGTTCGTAGGCTTCCTTGACCTGGGTGTTGCCCTTGCCTTCTTCCTCGCCGATGCTCAGAAGGCCGATGCGCGGCGATTCGCACGCCAGCAGGTCGCGCGCGAAGGCGTCGGCCATGAGGCCGAACTGGAACAGGTGGTGCGGCTTGCAGTCCACGTTGGCCCCCACGTCCAGAAGGACGATGGGGTTCTTTTCCGTGGGCATTATGCTGGCAAGCGCGGGCCGGTCCACGCCGGGAATGCGGCCCATGATGAACATGCCGCAGGCCACCGTGGCGCCGGAATGTCCGGCGCTGACGATGCCGTGCGCCTGACCGTCGCGCACCAGGCGGCAGGCCACTTGGATGGACGCATCCTTGCGGCGGCGCAGGATATCCGAAGGCTTTTCGTCCATGCCCGCAACTTCGCTGGCGTGGACAACGTCATAGGCGACGCCGTCAAGGGGGATCTTGGCCAGTTCGGCCTGCACCTTCGCCTGGTCGCCGACCAGCAGAAGGGCGATCCCCTTGTCGCGCGCCGCCTCGATCGCGCCGGGGACCACCACGGAGGGGCCGAAATCCCCCCCCATGGCATCCACGGCGATGATGGTCGCGTTATTCATTAGGCTGAGCGACCACCTGACGGCCCTTGTAGGTGCCGCAGCTCGGGCAGGCGCGGTGCGGAACGGTGGGCTCGCCGCAGGCGCAGTACACGATGGTGGGGATGGCCACGCGATCGTGCGAACGGCGCATACCCTTCTTGGACTTGGACTTCTTGTTCTGCTGAACGGCCATGGCGTTCCTCTCCTGGATGTCCCGCCGAGGGCGGCGGGGGTTGTGCTACTTCTTTTCGATGGTAAGGCCGCGCAGGGCGGCAAGCCTGGGATCGCCATCTTCGCTCTTGCAGGAGCAGGCGGCAACATTCAGGTTGCTTCCGCACGACGGGCACAGGCCCTTGCAGCCAGCGGAGCACAGCGGCTTCGCCGGCAGGGCCAGCAGAAATTCTTCCCACAGCAGGCCGGACAGGCTTACTTCAACGCCCTGTCCGGAAGGGGAGACGCGGATGACGGCAGCGTCCACGTCCTCGAAGTCGTCGTCCGTTTCAGGCACTGCCGTGGCCGCCTTGCCGTGCTTGCGCGCGTCATCCTGCGCATGCGGCTGGGCGGGCTGCTGGGCCGGAAACGGTTCAAAGCTGTCGAAGGACTGGTCGATGACCACGTCCGCCGGTTCGGCGCAACGGTCGCACGGCGCGCTGATGCGCCCCGTGAGCCTGCCGCGCACAAGGCAGCCGTCGTCCTGCGGCAGCAGGAATACCGAGCCGCGCAGCGGTTCGATGATGGTGAACGGCAGTGAAAACTCGGCGATGGGACCCTGCCAGACGGACTGGTCGTCAACCTCGTACTCGCCGCCGCCCGCCGGAATGTCCTTGAGCGGAATCCAAATCTGGTGCATGGCTACCTCGCGAGCAGCGATTACTACATGCGAACCCTTCGGGCTGTCAAGAAAGGGGTTGCGTTTTTCGGGGCGGCGGTATAAGACTCCCATCTCTCGCGGCGGCAAACATCCAGAATGCGTCCGGAACGTGCCCGGCACATCGGTCGACGCCCGCCCCGCGCGGCGCCCCGGCGGCAGAACGCCACCGGCGGCACATCAGAACGACCACGCGAACTTTGCACATATACGGAGGAAAGTCATGTCCAAGCAGTGCGATGTGTGCGGCAAGAAGGCCCAGGTCGGCCACCATGTGAGCCACTCGAACATCAAGACCAAGCGTCGGTTCGAGCCGAACCTGCAGAGCGTCCGCCACCAGTACCCCAACGGCGAAGTGAAGACCCTCAGTGTCTGCACCCGTTGCCTGCGCTCCGGCGCTGTGGTGAAGCCCGCCGTCCGCAAGGTCGCCTAAGGCTTTTCGATCCGAGCGTTCAAAAGCCCCGGTGGTATCCGCCGGGGCTTTTTGACGTTGTTGTCCCGGGCGCTACGTCACGCAAATGTCGCCGTCCTTCCGGTGCCCGGCGCTTTTCGGCGGTGGCGGATGCAGGGTAGGGTAGGCCATGTCCTGGACGCTTCCCGCCCTGCTGGCGGCCCTGCTGGCCGCGCTGGACGCCACCCTGCTGCGGCGCCTTGCCGGTGACCTGCCCCCCGCCCGCATGGTGGCCTATCCGGTCTTCTGGAGCCTGCCCCCGTTTCTGACGTTGCTGGCAGTGCGCGGCGTGCCCGACCTGCCCGCACCGTTCTGGCTGGCCACCCTTGCCGCCGTACCGGTGAACATGGCCGGGCACCTGCTCACGGCGTGGGCGGTGCGCATGGCGCCGGTGTCGCGCACGATCCCCTATCTGTGCTTTTCCCCCGTTTTCGTGGTGATACACGAATACCTGCTGCTGGGGGTTGCGCCCCGCCCGGCGGGCGTGGCCGGAGTGCTGCTGGTGGTGGCGGGCAGCTGGGTACTGAACGCGGGTGGGGCGGGAAACCATGGCCCAGGCGAATGCGGCGGCAGTGACATCATGGCCCGGCTGTTGCGCCCCTTTCGCACCCTGGCGGCGGAGCGCGGGGCGCGGGTCATGCTGGGGGTGGCCCTGCTGTGGGGGCTGGGCAGCGTGCTGAATCGCCAGATGGTCCTGCACGCCACGCCTGCCGTGGCTGGCGGGGTGTTCTTCGCCCTCTACGGTCCGGCCATGCTGGCGGCACTGATGGTGTTCGGCGGGGTGCGCCCGCGCATGCTCGTCGATCGTCCGTTGCGGGGCGCGGTCATGGGCGCGGTGCTGTTTCTGGCCGCGTACGTGCACTTCACGGCCATGAGCCTGACCACGGCCGCCAACATGATCGCGGTGAAGCGGCTGGACGGAGTGTTCGCCGTGCTGTTCGACCGGCTGTCCGAACGGTGGGGCAGCGCCCGCCGGGACAGACCGTCTGGTTTGGATGGTTCTGTTGGCCCGGCCCCCGGTTACCCCGGTTACCCCGGTTCCGCCGGTTCCGCCGGTTCCGCTGGTTCCGCTGGCGCGGGCAGAGGCGGACGCCCGGCCCGTGACGGCAGATTGCCCGGTGCGGCGCTGATGGCCGCCGGAGCCGCCCTGGTGGTGCTGGCGTCCTGACGGCTGTACCTTCCGATGCCGCCCTGCCCCGACGGTAGATGCCGCTGGTGCAGACGTGGCGCATCCCGTGACGCAGCGTTCCCATTCCCCGCATTTTCCCGGCGGGATACGTCTTGCCGCCTGGCCTTTCCGTGACTATTCTTACAGAATGGGCGCACGCGGACATGCCGTTCCGCGCCGTCTCTTCGTCCCCGTTTCCCGCGCCCCGCATGCCACGGTGCAGGCCCATGGACATACTTCCACGCACCCGGCGCACCGTTCCCACCGCAACCATCCCGGAGCCCACATGCCCCGTCTTGGTCTTGTCCTTCTTCTGGTCCCCTTTCTGGAATTTTATGTGCTGGTGGAGGTGGGCGCGCGCATCGGGGCGTTCAACGCCGTGCTGCTGGTGATCCTGTTCGCCATGGTCGGGGTGTGGCTGGCCCGTACCCAGGGCATGGGCACGCTGGCGCGCATCCAGCAAAGCCTGGCCCAGGGCGTGCTGCCCGCCGACGAGATGCTGGACGGGTTGTTCCTGCTGCTGGCTGGCCTTCTGATGGTCTTTCCCGGCTTCGTGTCCGACGCGTTCGGGGTGCTCCTGCTGCTGCCCCCGGTGCGCAGGCTGGCCGCGCACCTGTTGCGGCGGCACATGAACGCCACCATCCAGGCGGAAGGCCGCGCGGGCCATGCGGGTGACCGCACGGGCGGGCCGTCGGTGCACGTGCGCACCTGGTATTTCGGCCCCGGCGGGGCACGGCACACCGAAACCTTCGGCGGCGGGGGGGCCATGTTCGGTCCCAATGCCAATGGCCCCAATGGCCCCAATGGTCCAGATGGACTGGATGGGCTGAACGGGCTCGGTGGGCCGGATGGCAGCGGCACCCATCCCTATGGTCCGGACCATGGGGGCGGCGCTGGTGGTGCTCAGGCCGGGCGGCAGGAACCCCGCCGCACCGTGGTCATCGACTGCGAACCGGTGGAGCCTTCCGGCCCGTCGGGTGCCTCCGGTGCGTCCCGCGAGCCTGGCAAGGCTGGCGGCCCGTCGGGTGACTCTTCGGATGGGGCATCCGGCGGTTCGGGCGCGCGCTAGCGCATCCGCCCCAGGTCCTCCCGGTCCCCCTTATTCCCGGTTGCCGCATCGCTCATGGCACCCCCCAACGGATCAGACCGCTTCCGCCGCCCCCGGCAGGTGCGCTCCGGCGGCGCTTCGGCCCTGGCTGGCCGCAGCGCAGTGGCCTCC
>NZ_VSMK01000810.1 GCF_011682075.1 Nitratidesulfovibrio liaohensis | reverse complement strand
CCGGTGGCGCGACCTGGCCCGCCTGGTCAGCGCCGGTGGGGGCTGCCGGTCCGGCGTCACGGTTGGCGTCGGGACGCACGTCGGGCCGGATATCGGCCCGCGTGCCCGGGGGTGTATCATCCCGCGTCCCGTTCATCCCAGAAACTCCTCTATCTTGCGGATCAGCGCCAACGGGCTGAACGGCTTGGGGAAGTAATCGTCGGCCCCGGCGCGCAATCCTTCCTCGCGGTCCTGAGTCTGGCCCTTGGCGGTCAGCATGATGATCCGGCAGCCCGCCGTGACCGGGTCGGCCCGGATGCGCCGGGTGGCTTCCAGCCCGTCGATCTCGCCGGGCATCATCACGTCCATCAGGATCAGGTCCGGGCGGTGCAGGCGGGCCATCTCCACCGCCTGCACGCCATTTTCGGCCTGCAATATCTGGTAGTTGCCTATGCGCAACGTGGCCTGCACCAGTTCACGCACCTCGTACTGGTCCTCGGCGATGAGTATCCGTTTCATGGCACATTCCCCTTGCATGCGGCGAAGTCGGGTGTAGGCCCGGGCGACCGCACGCGGTTCCAGACCGGCGGACGTCAATAGCGTTCGAAGTCGGCGTCGGACGTGGCCGCCCCGTCCAGATCCAGGGTCACGCCGGGCTGCCCCGCCCTGGCGGGGCGGTCACCGTGCACCCCGTCCTCGGTGGGGGCGGCGTGCGAGGGTCCCCGCTGCGGTCGGCGTATCTCCAGCCCGCCCGCACGGCCCGACAGGACGGACGGCCCCGACCTTGCCATGGGCACGGCCAGCCCTCCGCCGCCCGCAGGCAACCGGAAGAACGCCACGGTCTGGGCCAGTTGCGTGGCCTGCCCGGCCAGTTCTTCCGACGTGGCGGCCATCAGTTCCGAGGCCGAGGCGTTCTGCTGAATCACCGAATCGAGCTGCTGCACGGCCTTGTTGATCTGCTCCGCGCCCACGCTCTGTTCCTTGCTGCCCGCCGCGATCTCCTGCACCAGTTCCGCCGTCTTCTGGATGCTGGGCACCAGCGTGCCCAGCATGCTGCCCGCGCGCTCGGCCAGGGCCACGCTGGACGACGACAACTCGCCGATTTCCGCCGCCGCCGTGCCGCTGCGCTCCGCCAGTTTGCGCACCTCGGAGGCCACCACGGCAAAGCCCTTGCCGTGCTCGCCCGCGCGGGCCGCCTCGATGGCCGCGTTGAGAGCCAACAGGTTGGTCTGCCTGGCAATTTCCTGCACGATGGAAATCTTTTCCGCGATGGTCTTCATGGCCCGCACGGTCTGGGCCACGGCAGTTCCGCCCTCGCGGGCGTCCTCGGCCGAACGCAGGGCGATGCGGTCGGTCTCTGCGGCATTCTCGGCGTTCTGCTGGATGTTCGAGGTCATCTGCTCCACCGAGGCGGACACCTCTTCCACCGCGCTGGCCTGCTCCGTGGCTCCCTGGGCCATGTTCACCGCCGTCTCGGACAGTTCGCGGCTGCCCGCCGTGACGCCGCGGGTGGTTTCCATCACCTCGCCGATGACCCGGCGCAGATTGCCGGTCATGGTGCGAATGGCCTCGGCCACGCTGCCCACCTCGTCCCGGCTGGTTACCTCGACATCCGCCGTCAGGTCGCCGGAGGCCACCTGCCCGGCCACGTCGCGGATGCGCTGGAGCGGCCTTGCGATGGACCGGTTGGCCAGCAGCCACGCGCAGGCCACCACCACGCCCACGATGCCCAGCGCCCAGCCCGTCACGGACAGGGCTGCGGAACGCACCTGGGCATTCACCGCGTCCAGCGACGAAACGATCTCGAAGGCGCCGTGCACCTCGCCCTCGCGCCAGCCTTCCTTGATGCCGCCCACCACGTCGCGTTCGCCCTTGGCGTCGCCGTGGCAGAACAGGCATTCGCGCGTCAGCTTGATGGCCCGGAAATACCGGATGCGGTCCGCCTCGCGCAGGATCAGTTCCTGCTGGCCCGAGGATGAAAGCTGCTCCAGAACCCTGCGCTCCAGGTCCGTGGGTTCGTTGGCCTGATTGCGGGGATGCATCTTGGGCACCCGGAATTCGTAGCCCAGCTTTTCCGCATTGACCCTGGCCATCTTGATGGCGGTGATCACCGGCACCGCGTCCACCACCTTGTCGGGCGGCAGTTCCGCGAACGGACGGATCAGCCCGCCCTCGAGCTTGCGCGACATCTCGTCGCGCGCGGCCTCTGCCATGAGCACCACGGCCCGGCTTTGTTCCAGGATGGCCTCGTGCGCGCCCTCGCGGATGTCGCCGATGCGCTGCACGGCCATGACGCCCGCGATGCACACGGGCCCCAGGATGGCGATGGCCATGATCTTGGCCTTGATGCCGAATGCTCCACGCCGTTCACGTTCGCCGGTCATGGCGTCTCCTTCGGGGCGCGCGGCCCCATTCGCCAGTTATCCAGTATCCCTGGGCCATGCCCGCTCACGCACCGGTCTGCCCCGCCTAGCCTGCTTGGCCGGTCTGGCCGGTCTGGCCGGTCGGCAACGTGAAGCGCACCGTGGTGCCCACGTCCTTGGCGCTTTCCACCGCCACCTCGCCGCCATGCGCTTCTATGAGGTACTTCACGATGCTCATGCCCAGACCCGTTCCGGGTATGCCGGTATTCGAGGCATCGCCCCGATAGAACTTCTCGAACACCCGCGAAAGCTGTTCCGGGCTCATGCCCATGCCGTTGTCGCGCACGCTGATCTCGTGCGCGTCCCTGCCTGGCCGCAGCCGCACCTCCACCACGCCGCCGCCGGGGGAATACTTGACGGCGTTGCTCAGCACGTTGTCGAGCACCTGGGCCACCTTGTCCGCGTCCACCACGGCGGGCACCGGGGTTTCCGGCAGCAGCAGCCGGAACGAATGACGGCGCGTGCCAACGATGTGCGCGGCCACCTTGCGGCGAATCAGCGCCACCAGGTCACAGGGCCTGCGTTTGAGGCTGAAGCCCTGACCCATTTCGATGCGGGAAATATCCAGCAGGTCCGCCACGATACCGGTGACCAGCGTGGCCTGCTCGTTGATGTAGCCAAGGTACTGGCGCTGCTCCACGGGGGGGATGTCATCCCCGGTGACCAGCAGTTCCGAAAACCCCAGTATAGTGGTGAGCGGGGTGCGCAACTCGTGCGCGGCGGTAGTCAGGAATTCGTTCTTCATGCGATCCAGTTCGCGCTCGCTGGTCACGTCGTGCAGCACAGTGACCACGCCGGTCCGCCCGCCGCTTGCGTCGCGCACCTCCGAGGTGCTGGCCGTGTAGTGGTGCACGCCGCCCGCTTCCGTGGGGCGCGAAAAGCCGAACTGGCAGGGCGCCCCCCCCATGGTGTCGTTCAGGCAGTGCACCAGCCGATTGCGCAGCGGGGCATCCTCGATGAGGTCCGCCACCCCCTCGCCCATGAGGTCGCCGGGGGCGGCAAGGCCCAGAATGTCCTCCGCCGCCGGGTTGGTCAGCACCACCCGGTGGTCGGGGTCGGTGACCAGCAGCCCCTCGGACACGGAACGCAGGATGAGGTCGATCTTCTCGCGATGCGATTCCGCGGTGCGCAGGGCCAGCTCAAGGTCGCGGGTGCGCTCCAGCACCATGTTCTCGAGCCGGGCGCGGTAGCCTTGCAATTCCGCCTCGGCGGCACGTCGCTCGCTGATGTCCTCCAGCATACCCACGGCGTATTGCAGGTCGCCCTTGCGCCCCCGGATGGCCGCCACGGCCAGCCGTACGGGAAAGACCGTACCGTCGCGCCGCAGGTGCTGCGTTTCCAGAAAGAAGCCGTTGCGCTCGCCCCGGTGCAGTTCCGCGAACAGGGCACGCACGTCCCCCGCCGCGTGCCCGTGCACCAGTTCCGAAAAGTGCCCAAGGGGCAGTTCCGCCGCGGCAAAGCCGTGCAGCGCGTTGAACAGCCGGTTGGTCTTGACGAGGCTGCCATCCTGATCCGCGATGAACACCCCCAGCGGGGCATGCTCGAACACGGCGCGAAAACGCGCCTCGCTCTGCTGCAACGCCTCTTCCTGCTTGCGGCGGCGGCTGACGTCGCGTCCGATGCCGAAGACCAGCACCTTGTCGCCGTCGCGCACGGGCACGGATACCGATTCTATCCAGTTCTCGCGTCCGTCGGGCCGCAGCCACGAATACACGGCGCTCTGCGGACCACGCAGGCCGCCGTCGTCACGGAAAGGATCGGGGGGCTTGCGCCCGCCCAGAAACACCTGCAACTGGTGCACGGCGTCCATGGCCCGCAGGTCGTCGCGGGTACGTCCGGCCATGCGTTCATAGCCCCGGTTGCAGTCCACCAGCCGGGGGGCACTGCCGTCGTCGCGGTGCTCATAGACGGAAATCCCGTCCAGGGAATGCTCGAAAATGGTGCGGTAGCGCAGTTCGGCCTCGCGCAGGGCGCGTTCCGCCTGGCGCTGGGCGGTGATGTCGCGCAGGGCCACCAGGGTGGCAGGACCGTCGTCCCAGGTCACCGGCGCGGTGCGCACCTCCACCAGGCAGGGGTTGTCGCCGTCGCCGCACAGGTCCAGTTCGTCGTCGCGCACCGGTACGGGCGAAGGCTGCCCCAGCATGTCGGGAAGGGCGGGCAGGTCACGCCCCAGCATGGCCAGCGCCGCAGGGTTGGCAAAGCGCACCAGGGCATCGGCGTCCACCACCAGCATGCCGTCCGGATTGGCGCTGATGATGGTTTCCAGGCGCTGGCGGTGCTGGCGAAGGGCTCCCTCCACCCGCTTGCGATCTATGGCGTAGCGGATGGTGCGGGCGATGAGCCCCTCGGCCACCTCACCCTTGCGCAGGTAATCCTGCGCGCCGCGCGCCACGGCCTCTTCGGCGAAGCTGGGGCTGGAAAGCCCGGTCAGCACGATGACGGGCAGTTCCGGCGCGTACGAAACCAGGCTGCCCAGGGTGTCCCACCCCTGGCTGTCCGGCAGGCTGAGGTCCAGCAGGGCCACGTCGAATGTGCCGCCGTCCAGTAGGGCCAGTCCCTCGGCCAGCGTTTCCGCCCGCTCGATGGCATGCCGCAGGCCCGACCCGGCAAGCAGCAGGCTGAGCAACCTGGCGTCGCCGGGGTCGTCCTCGAACAGCAGTATGCGCACCTGCCCCTGTTCCTTCCCCTGATCCATGAAGCCTCCGGGGGACTTCCCGGCTTACGCTGGTGTTACTCCGGCGTGCGTGGCGCGCACGCCGTGGGCTGGCCGGCAGACACGGCAGGCACGGACATGGCTGCAAGGCCGTCTCAGGCCATGCCATCCCATCTTCAATCCCCCTTCACCGGCAGAGTCACGATGCCCATCCAGAAATGCTCGATCTGCCCCACCACCTCCAGAAACTGTTCCCAGCCCACGGGCTTGGTGATGTAGCAGTTGGCGTTGAGGTCATAGGCGTGCAGGATGTCGCGTTCCTGCCGCGAGGTGGTCAGCACCACCACCGGAATGGAACGCAGGTCCGGCGTGCTCTTGATTTCTTCCAGCACCTCGCGCCCGTTCTTGCGCGGCAGGTTCAGGTCCAGCAGCACAAGGTCCGGACGGGGCACGTCGGTATACTGGCCCTCGCGCCGCAGAAAGGACATGGCCTCCTCGCCGTCCTCCACCACGAACAGCCGATTGGACACGCGGTTGCCTTTCAGCGCCTCGCGCGTCAGCCGCACGTCGCCGGGGTCGTCCTCCACCAGCAGGATGTCGATGAGTCTTGCCTGATGCATGCCGCTCATGTCTCTCTCCCGTACAGTCTTGTTCGATTGGCGAAACCCGTGACAATTGCTGCGGTTACGGCAGAGGCTGCCCGACGTGCCCGTCCGGAACGACAGGCATGCCTGGCCCGTATGCCCCAGACTGCCCAGTCGGCCTGGCAAACCTGTCCGGGATCACGAAGCGGAACGTGCTGCCCCGGCCCGGCGCCGACTCCACCTCGATGGTGCCGCCGTGCCGCTCCACGATCTTCTTGCACACCGCAAGGCCAATGCCGGTACCCGGATAGCGGCCCGGTCCGTGCAACCGCTGAAACACCCGAAAGATGCGTTCGAAATGCTCGGGCTTCATGCCGATGCCGTTGTCACGCACATGAAATACCCACGCCCCGCCGGGCTGCCCGCCCCCAACGGCCCGCGCCGCCCCGATGGAAATGCTCGGGGGCACCTCCGACCGGTACTTTACGGCGTTGCCCAGCAGGTTGCGCAACAATTGCTCCATCTGCACCCGGTCGGCCCGGATCATGGGCAGCGGCCCCCTGTCCACCGTGGCCCCGGCTTCCTCGAGCAGCAGGCCAAGATCCGAGAGCACGGTATCCACCACCTTTTCCATGTCCGTGTCCTCGAACTCCCGCCCCTGCGTGCTGACCCGGGAATAGGACAGCAGATCCTCGATCATGTCCTTCATGCGGCGGGCCGCATCCACGGCAAAGCCGATGAACTCGTCGGCGTCGCTGTCCAGCCGTCCCACGTAGCGCTTGGCCAGCAGATCGAGAAAGCTTGCTATCTTGCGCAGCGGCTCCTGCAGGTCATGCGAGGCGATGTAGGCGAACTGCTCCAGTTCCGCGTTGGAACGGCGCAGTTCTTCCGTCTGGCGCTCCAGGTACAGCTCCGCCTCCTTGCGCTGGGTCACGTCGCGGCCGGACAGATAGACCAACCCTTCTTCGGGCAGGGCCACCGAGGTCCAGGCAAGCCAGCGGTACACCCCGTCCTTGCAGCGAAAGCGGTTTTCCACCGGGGTGGCCGCCGCGCCCGGAAGCCCGTTGGTACCGCTTACCAGCAACGGTTGGCTTGCATCCTGGTCATCCGGGTGCACGAAATCCAGAAACGGGTGCCCCGTCACTTCTTCCACCGAAAAACCGAACAGGCGCACCCAGGCCGGGTTCACCCGGCGCAGTGCACCCTGCTGGGTAACGATGGCCACCGGGTCCAGCGACAGGGCGAAGAAGCGTTCCGCCTCCTGCTCGGCCCGCTGCCTGCTGATGGCCTCGCGCAGCATGGATGCCCGGGCCTCTCGCGTGGCCGCGGTACCCGCCTCCACGTCGCGGCGCAGGCGCATCGTGCGCCACAGCAGCACCACCGAAGCCCCCAGAAACACGGTAAGCAGCGTAAAGGCCACACCGGCCAGCAGCAGTTCGCGGTCGGTATAGCGTGACAGCACGTTGCCGCCGAACCAGCGGCGGTACAGTTTGTCGTATTCGCCAGAGGCGCGAACCTTGACGAGAGCCTCGTTCAACTCTGCCATCAAGGGCGTGTTGCCCCCGGCCGTGCCGAACGAAAATCGCAACGTGCGCAACGGCTGACCGGAAGGTTCCAGCGGGGCGTCCGTTGGCAGGCGGCGAATGATGTGCTCCACCACCGGTTCCGGGGCCACCAGGGCGTCGGCCCGGCCCCAGGCCACGGCCATCACCGCATCCAGCGGGGTAGGTACCGGCAGCACACGCTGGCCGGGCATGCTCCGCAGGTACTGGTGGCTGGCATGGCTCTCCACCACGGCCACCAGCAGCCCGGAAAGGGCGGCCACGCCACGCGGGTGGGCACTGCCGTCGCGCCGCACGTAGATGCGTTCCGCCACTTCCAGGCCGGGTTCGCTGAACTCAAGCTGTGTCTGGCGCTCCGGCGTTTCCGCCACCAGGGCCAGAACGTCCACCGTGCCCTCGACCAGGTCGCTCCGCAGGACCGGGCCGCTGTCGTCGGCGTGGAACACCGCCCTGCGGCCTGCGGCACGGGCCACGGCCTCTGCCAGGTCACGCGCGAAGCCTGCTGGCACCCCCTCCACCATATAACTGAGCGGCGGATAGGTGGTCAGCAGGCCGATGCGCAATTCCGGAGCGTCGGGGGGCAACCCGTCGTTGGCCCGCATGTCCGGTACCGGCGGGGTGATGCCACCCGGCTCCGAGTCGGATGGCGCTTGCGCACCGGCATGCCGCCAGCTGTCTTCCGCCGCCCATGCGGTCCCCGCCGGGGCATGCGCCGCCCAGCCAGGCCAACCGCCCAGACCGCCAAAATCCTGCGGCAACAGCAACAGCAGCAGCACCGGCACGACGGCCAGCACGCACAACGCCAACCGCACCGCCATTCCCGTGCAGCGGGTCGGACCGGGCCAACGGCCTCGTCGCCGCCTTTCCGGCGCAGTGTCGTTCCCCCAGGACGGCATGCCTACCGTCCGGGGTACGCCCCGTGGCCGGGGTCCTCCTCGCCGCCATCCACCGGAGCCAGCCGGTAGCCCAGTTCCTGCGCGATCTGCTCCAGCGGCGTCACGTCGCGGGTGGTGCGCAGTATCTGGAAAAACGTTTCCACGCCCAGCTTTGCCCCGAGGTCGAACGGGTTCAGTTCGCGCATCAGGGTGGGATAGGGCTTGCCGATGGTGCGCGCCACTTCGCGCGCCTGGCTTCTGCTGCTGAGCACAGCCCCCTGCACCATTCTGGTGATCCACTTTTCGGACATGTTCCCTCCTGCGGCCGTCATTGGCCAGCCTGTGGGGGGAATATCAAGAATCATGCCGGACCATGGATCGGAGCAAGCGGACACTCCTGTCATTTTCATTTCTGCAACATGCTGTTTCCACTATGGTTGCTCTTTTTTGCGGGGAACGCTATCTCTAACCCTGTATCTGGAGATGAGATTCGTGTCTCGTGAAATGAGACTGCATATCATCAGGTGAGACAACCCCTATTCCCCGCCGCGCAGCCAGGCATGCCGGTGGTGCCCGACGGCAGCCGACGCCGGGCGGGCACGGAAAAGGGCGCCGGGCGGACACCCCGGCCATCCGCGAGGTTTCTCCCCCCATGTCTCATCAGGCCCATCAGAATCATCGGACGCATCAGGCTCATGAGGCTGCGCAAGCTCCCTCGCCCGATGCGGTGCCCTCCGACCGGCAGGGCGACCCCCTTCCGCTCTTCGAGCACAGCGTGGCCCCCATGCTGCTGGTAGACCCGGAAAACGGCAGCATCGTGGACGCCAATCCCGCCGCCTGCCGCTTCTACGGCCACCCGCGTGAACGCATGGCGGGCATGCCCATATCCACCATCAACACCCTGGACGAACACGAACTGGCCGCACGCATGGACGAGGCCTTCCGGCGCGAGCGCACGGCCTTCCGGTTCCGCCACCGGGCCGCCTCGGGCCTGGAGCGCGAGGTGGAGGTGCACAGCGGTCCCGTGTGGCTCAATGGCCGGGCCCTGTTGCATTCGGTGGTGCACGACGTGTCGTCCCTGCACGACTCCATGCAGCGCGTGGAACGGGTGCAGCGGCTCAACGACCTGCGCGCCGCGCTCATCCACAGCGGCCCGCCGGAGGAAAAACTGCGCCTGCTGGCGCGGGAAATCCTGTCCATCTTCGGTGCCGGCTCCTGCCGCATCTGGCTGGCCCGGCAGGGTGACCGCTGCGGCCAGTGCCCCCACGCCGGGGCCCCATGCCCCACGGCGCCACGCACCCCACCGATCTGCCTGCACATGGTGGTGGAGGAACCGACCTCGCCCCGCTGCCAGCCAAACCCGACGGAACAGGCCCGGCCCGACCCGCGCATCATCCGCATTCCCTTCCGGCACGGCCCGGTTGGCCGCGCTGCCTCGGCCAGTACCCGGCGCCCGGTGCTGCACGCCACGCCGGAAGCCGATGCGCCCCTGTCCTGCGCGTGCGGCATGTTTACCGCCTACGCCATCCGCGTCGGGCAGGGCATTTCCGGGGGGGTGCTGGGCGTGCATCTGCCCGCGCTGGACCCCATCACCGACATGCAACTGGAAGGGCTTACCCACACCGCCGCGCACCTGTTGCAGGCGGCCCGCACCGCAGAAGTCACGCGCCGGGCCCTGCGCGGCCTGGACAACCGCATCCGCAAGCGCACCGCCCAGTTGCGCCGCGCCAACCAGTTGCTGCGACACGAAGTGGCCGAACGCCGCCGGGCCGAGATGGCCCTGCGCCGCAGCCGCGACCTGCTGGAACACGGCGAGCGCATCGGGCTGCTGGGCAGCTACTGGCGCGACCTGGAAACCGGTCAGGGTCAGTGGTCGGACAACCTGTTCCACATGTTCGGCTTTCCCGTGGCGGCGGAGGCGCCTTCGTTCGCGCGGTTCTTCGAGCGCATCCACCCCGACGACAGGACGCGGATGGCCGAGCAACTGCACCACGCCATGACCCATCAGGCCGACACTCTCGTCGAATACCGCTACCGGGGGCCTTCGGAACAATATCGCCACGCCCGGCAGCAGGTGACCTTCGATACCCCTGCCCGCACGGGGCACAGTGCTCCGGTGGTGATGCACGGCATGGTCCAGGACATCACCGAGCAGCGTCAGCGCGACGAATTGCTGCGCCTGCAACGCGATCTGCTGCTGGCACTCGGCATCACCACCACGGTGGAGGACTGCCTGGGGCTGTGCCTGCGTACCGCCCTGCGCGCCGAAAGCGTGGATGCAGGCGCGGCGTGGGTGCGGGCGGAATTGCCCGACATGCCCGGAAGTTCCCACGAGCAAGACGGCACGGTGCGACATGAATGGCGGCTGGTGGCAGCGCAGGGGTTCGATCCGGTGGTGCTGGACAGGGTGCGCTGCCTGCCTCCGGACACGCCTGCCACGCGCCTGATGGAGGCGGGCCGCCCCGTGCCCGAGACACCTCCGGACCAGGAATCGTGCTGCATGCTTACCGGCGATGTGGAACTGGACGCACTGGCCACAGCCTCGTCCATCTGCTGCGCCCACCTTCTGCCCATTCTGCACGAGGGTCGGGCCGTGGCCTGTCTGCTGACGGGTACGCGAGGTCCCGGCGCCATGCGCAAGGCGGCCCGCCATCATGTGGAGGCCGTGGCCGCCCAGGGCGGCAGCGCCTTTGCCCGAATCGTGCAGCAACAGTCGCTGCGCGAGAACGAGGCCAACCTGCGCGCCCTGCTCAACGCGCCGCGCCTCAGCGCCTTCCTGCTCGACACCACTGGCCGGGTGCTGACCTGCAACGCCACGGGTGCCGGGCGCCTGGGCACCACCCCGGACGCCATGCTGGGCCGCATGCTGTGGGACTACATTCCCGATGACCTGCGCAGCAGACGGCACAACGTACTGGCCAGCGTAGTGGACACGGCCACCCCGGCCACCTTCCGGGATGTGCGGGGCGTCCACATTTTCGACCACTCCCTGTACCCCATCACCGACGAGACGGGCCGGGTGCACCGGGTGGCCTGGCTGGCCGAGGACGTGGCCCACGAGGTGGCCCTGGAACGGCAACTGCGCCAGGCCCAGAAGATGGAGGCCGTGGGTACGCTGGCCGGGGGTATCGCCCACGATTTCAACAACATTCTTGGCGTGATCATGAGCAACATCGAGATGCTGCGCGGCACGGGCCTGACCGGCAGGGCCGCCGCCCGCGCCGACCGCATCCTGCGCGCCGCATTGCGGGCGCG
>NZ_VSMK01000809.1 GCF_011682075.1 Nitratidesulfovibrio liaohensis | reverse complement strand
CCGGCTTGCCGGTCTTGGCGATGCCTTCCACGATGCGGTTGGTCCACTGCGGTTCGATGCCGATGACCACCACGGCGGCCACGTTGGGGTTGCTGCCCACGCCGATCAGGGTGCGGAAGTGCAGCTCCAGGTCTTCACCGAACTGCAGGCGGCCATACGGGTGCGGCAGGGCCATGGTGCCCTTGACGTTGTTGGCCACCGCTTCCGAGGCGGCGTTGGAAAGGTCGTCCAGGGGCAGGATGACCACGTGGTTGCGCACGCCCACGCGGCCGTTTTCGCGGCGGTAGCCGAGGAAGGTATTAGCGGTCATGTTCCTACCACCTCTTGGTCTTGACGTTGTGAACATGCAGGTGCTCGCCCTGCTTGATGGGAGCGACGACCTTGCCGATGTCGGTGCCGTACTTGACCACGGTGTCACCCACGGAAAGGGCCTTCAGGGCCAGCTTGTGCCCGATGGGAATATCGTTGAGCACCTTGAAGGTGATGGTCCGGTCTTCGGCCATCACCCAGCCGGTCAGGTCCTGACCGGCCTTGACGCCTTCAACAACCACGACGCCGACGGAATCGCCGTCTTCGTGCACCAGAAATTGGATCGACATGAAGTTCCTCCTTGGGGAGCGTTGTTGGAAACATGTGTATGATGTCTTATGCAAGACTGTCAACACGCATGCGTGCCCTTCCGCTCGCCAAGGCGCAACTTCATCAACAGGACCATGATATTCCTGTATATTTTTCCGCACACGCCATGCATTGAACACCACAGGCCCCCTGTCGGAATCCGGCAGGGGGCCTGTGGTGGCGCGTCTGCGGCGCCCATGGCTACTGGGCGCGGGCGCTCGCGTAAAGAAGGAACCCCGGCGGCGCAAGAGTTGCCCCAGGGAATGCTGGCGGCCTACCCGGCCTGGGCCAGAATCAGTTCCACCTCGTCCACCGACAGGCCGGTGGACCGGGCGATCTGCTCCAGGCTGCGGCCCTTGCGGTGACCGTTCAGGATCACCTCGCGCAGGAACTGCGGCGAGCGGCTGATGCCCTCGGCCTGTTCCAGCAGGCGGCGCAGGGCCACGGCCCGCTCTTCCAGCCGCTGGTCCAGGTGACGCAATTGCTCCTGGCGCTGGGCAAAGGTGGCCACCAGTTCCTGCTCAAGCTCCGCGTTCTGGCGCAACCGCTCCAGCAGTTGGGTCTGGTTGGCTTGCAGGCGGTTGAGCAGCGCCTCCGACCGGCGCAACCGCAGGAAAAACACCAACAGCACGCCAAGCAGCGCCACTTCCACCACGCTGACGAGAATGATGAGCCACAGGGATACGGTCATGGGGGCCTCTGGGCGGCGGGCAGAGAGTGCATTTGGCGGCACCGTGCCTGCCGGTATGTAGCCTGGCGGCAAAGCGGACTTCCGGACCGGCGGGGCGGCCCGGGCAACGCCACTGATCCTGCCGGATTCCGCCGAACTTTTCCAGTCGTAGCGTACGCTACAGACCTCGCCCGCCGCGCCGGGCTACGCGAAGCGCATGGTCCCACCTCCAAACCACGGGAGGGCACATGCACCCCGCCGATTCCACTGGACCGATCCCCCCTGCCACCACGCCCGAAACCGACCCCGACCCCATGCGCCAGATTGATGCCGCCGCCTACCTCCAGCGGCTGCTGGCTGCTCCCCGCCCCGGCGCGGACCGGGTGCTGGCCTTCCACGACCACCGCGTGGGCGGCATCTGCACCGACCCGCGCCTACTGCTGGTCCCATTGGACGACCACCTGTGTCACCGTGGCGACGGGGTGTTCGAGTCCATCCGCTACCGGCAGCGCCGCCTGTTCCAACTGGACCTCCACCTGGCCCGGCTGCGCCGCTCGGCAGACGCCATCCGCCTTGCTCCGCCCTGCCCGTGGGGCGACCTGCGCCGCCGCATCATCGCCGTGGCCCGCACGGGCGGCGAGGACGAAGGCGGCATCCGCGTGCTGGTGGGCCGGGGACCTGGCGGCTTCGGCATTTCACCCGCCGAATGCCCCCAGTCCAGCCTGTACATCCTTGCCTGGCGGCAGCCAGCCCCGCCGGAGGCATGGTTCGCCGCCGGGCTGTCCGCCTTCCGCAGCGTGCTGCCCGCGCATCGGGGGCCGCTTACCGGCGTGAAGCACGCCAACTACCTGCCCAACGTGCTGATGATGGACGAGGCCCGGCAACGCGGCTTGGACGTGCCGCTGGCTTTCGACGCCGAAGGGCACCTGTCCGAATCGGCCATCGCCAACGTGGCCCTGGTGGACGCGGCGGGAACACTGGCCGCCCCGGAAGGCACGAGCGCCTTGCCCGGCACCACCCTGCACCGGGTCATGGACCTGGCCGCCGCGTTCATGCCCACTGCCCGCCGGGCCATCACCGAGGCGGACATCCTGTCCGCGCGGGAATTCCTGATCCTGGGCACCGTGTACGAATGCGCCAGCCTGGTGCGCTACGAGGGCGCGCCCATCGGCACGGGCAGGCCCGGCCCCGTGGCCGCCCGGCTGCGCGAGGCGCTGCGGCACAGCCTGCTGGCCGATGGAATCCCCTTCTAGGCCCCCCACCGCTTCCGCAGCAATATTTCGCTTCTCGTGGAAAATGCACCGCGTGTAGGCCAGACTACACCGTCGCTTCCCTTGCATGGCGTATGACCACACTTACGGCGAGTAGAAACATGCTTCCACGCCGCCATTCCGCAACAACAGGGGAATTCGCCCCCCCGTGCACGGCGAAGACAACCATGGACAACACAAAGGAGAGCATCATGGACGTCAGGTATCCAGCAGAACCGTTCAAAATCAAGGCTGTAGAACCTATTGCCGTGACAACCCGCGCGGAGCGCGAGAAGCACATTGCCGAAGCAGGGTACAACACATTTCTGCTGAAGTCTGAGGACGTGGGCATAGATCTGCTGACGGACAGCGGCACCACCGCCATGAGTGACCGCCAATGGGCAGCCATGATGATCGGCGACGAAGCCTACGCGGGCAGCCGCAACTTTCTGCATCTGCAGGAAGTAGTGCGCGAATACTACGGCTTCAGGCACATCGTGCCCACCCACCAGGGGCGCGGCGCGGAAAACCTGCTTTCGCAGATCTGCATCAAGCCCGGCGACTACGTGCCCGGCAACATGTACTTCACCACCACCCGCGCCCACCAGGAACTTAACGGGGCGACCTTTCGCGACATCATCCGCGACGAGGCCCATGACGCCCAACTGGAAATCCCCTTCAAGGGCAACGTGGACCTGAACAAGTTGCAGGCCCTCATCGAAGAGGTGGGCGCGGATCGCATCCCCTACGTGTGCCTGGCCGTCACCGTGAACCTGGCGGGCGGCCAGCCGGTGAGCATGGGCAACATGCGCGCGGTGAAGGAACTGTGCACCAGGCACGGCATCAAGGTGATGTTCGACGCCACCCGCTGCGTGGAAAACGCCTACTACATCAAGGAAGGCGAGCCGGGTTACGCGGACAAGTCCATCCGCGCCATCCTGAAAGAGATGATGAGCTACGCCGACGGCTGCACCATGAGCGGCAAGAAGGACTGCATGGTCAACATCGGCGGCTTCCTGTGCATGAACGACGACGAACTGTTCATGAAGGCCACCGAACTGGTGGTGCTGTACGAAGGCATGCCCAGTTACGGAGGCATGGCCGGGCGCGACATGGAAGCCATGGCCCAGGGCATTCGCGAGTCGGTGGATGAAGCCTACATCGCCCACCGCATCGCCCAGTGCCGCTACCTGGGTGACCGGCTGACCGAGGCCGGGGTGCCCATCGTGCGGCCCGTGGGCGGCCACGCCGTGTTCCTGGACGCCCGCGCCTTTCTGCCCCACATCCCGCAGGACGAATTCCCCGCGCAGATGCTGGCCGCCCAACTGTACCTGGAAGCTGGCGTACGCTCCATGGAACGGGGCATCGTTTCCGCCGGGCGCGACAAGAAGACCGGCGAGCACCACCGGCCCAAGCTGGAGCTGGTCCGTCTGACCATTCCGCGCCGCGTGTACACCTATGCGCACCTGGACGTGGTTGCCGAAGCCTGCATCGCACTGTACAAGCATCGTGACAACATCAAGGGCCTCAATATGGTACACGAACCGAAGGTATTGCGCTTCTTCACGGCACGCTTTGAACCGTTGAAGTAGCACCGCACACCATGAAGGGGAACGCCATTGGCGTTCCCCTTTTTCATAAGGAGTTGACCATGACGCATTGCGCACACCGCCCCAGCATACTGGGCGGCACCATGATCATCGCCGGTACATCCATTGGTGCTGGCATGCTGGCCCTTCCCACCATCTCCGCCGGCATGTGGTTTCAGTGGTCCGTGCTCATCCTGCTGCTTTCGTGGGCCATGATGCTGCTCTCCAGCCAGGCTCTGCTGGAGGTGAACCTGCATTACGAACCCGGCGCCAGCTTTCACACCCTGGTCAAGGATACGCTGGGGCCGTCGTGGAGCGTCATCAACGGCGCGGCCGTGGCCTTCGTGCTGTACATCCTTGTATATGCCTACGTCAGCGGGGGCGGGTCCATCGTGCGCCATTCCCTGCTGGTGACCATCGGCTACGAGCCTTCCAAGCTGGTCGCCGGGCTGACCTTTGCACTGTTGCTGACCGCGTGCGTGTGGTGGAGCACCTGGATCGTCGACCGCATCTCGGTGATCATGATGGGCGGCATGGTGGTCAGCTTTGCCCTGTCCATGACGGGCATGCTGTCAGAGATTCGCGCCGGGATCCTGTTCGACATGGGCGAAGGCAGCAGCGGCGGCGGTTCGGCCATCTTCATCTGGGGCGCGTTGTCAACCTACCTCACTTCATTCTGCTTCCATGCCAGCGTGCCCAGCCTGGTCAAATATTTCGGCAAGCAGCCGGACCAGATCAACCGCTGCCTCGTTGGCGGCACGGTCATCGCCCTGGCCTGTTACCTGTTGTGGATAATGGCCTGCGACGGCACCATCCCTCGCGCCGGGTTCCGCGACGTCATCGCTGCGGGCGGCAACGTGGGCGACCTGGTCAAGGCTGCGGGGGCCAACCTGAACAGCGGCCTCATCCTGCGCATGCTGGAGGCGTTTTCTTCGCTGGCCGTGGCCACCTCGTTCCTGGGGGCGGGGCTGGGCCTGTTCGACTATATGGCCGACCTGTGCAAGTTCGACGATTCGCGCGCGGGCCGCACCAAGACCACCCTGATCACCTTTCTGCCGCCCACCCTGGGCGGACTGCTGTGGCCCGACGGCTTTCTGCTGGCCATCGGCTGGGCTGGGCTTGCCGCCACCATCTGGTCCGTCATCATCCCCGCCGTGATGCTGCGCGCCTGTCGTGCGCGCCGCCCCGAGAACGGCTTCCGCGCCAGGGGCGGCAAAGCCGCCGTGCCCGCGCTGCTGCTCTTCGGCATCGTCACGGCCATTTGCCACACCCTGTTCGTGTTCGACATTCTGCCCATGTACAAGTAGCCAGCCCAACAGGTGACACCCCATGAAGCACCAGATAACCAGCCCCGACGCCCCCGCCGCCATCGGCCCGTACAGCCAGGCCATCCGCACCGGCAACCTGCTGTTCGTTTCCGGCCAGTTGCCCGTCAATCCGGTCACCGGCACCGTGGTGGAGGGCGATGCCAAGGTCCAGGCCGCCCAGAGTTGCGCCAACCTTGCCGCCGTCCTGACCGAGGCCGGGGGCAGCCTGGCCTGCGTGGTCAAGACCACGATATTCATTACCGACATGGCCCACTTTCCGCTGGTGAACGACGCATACGCGGCGGCCTTTGCCGCGCCCTTCCCGGCCCGTTCATGCGTGGCCGTGCGTGCCCTGCCCTTGGGCTGCCTGGTGGAGATAGAGGCCGTGGCAGCACTGTAGCCGGATTCGAACCGTCTCCCTTCGCGCCGCCGCATCGGCAAAAGGCCCGCCGGTTTTCCGGCGGGCCTTTTCGTTGCCGCGCTGTGTGCGCCAACTGCTATTTCTCGGCGTACAGGATGTCCACCAAGCCGTCCACGTCACGCACGTCCAGGTGATCAGCATCGGGTGAAAGGATGCCAGCCCGGCGGAATCCGTTGATGACGTTGGTGGTGGTCACCCGGTGCAAACCCAGCAGTTCGCCGATGGTCACCAACGGCAGGCGGGCCAGCCGGTGATACAGCGGAGTGCCGCGCCGCTGCTCGCCCGCCAGGTGGTACAGAAAATGGGCGATCTTCTGCTCGCTGGTCATGAAGGTGGTGCATTCCAGCTGGGTGGACATGATGTACGACTTGGCAGCCGTGTTGCGGCACAGACAGATGGTCAGCGAGGGGTATTTGCCGATGATCTCCCCGAACACCACGTCCTTGCCGAATACAAGGCCCGAACACGGCTCCACCACCTTGATGACATGCTGGTTCTCCACCTCGAAGAACAGCGAGGCCTCGCCCAGGATGCTGCCTGGCCCCAGAATGCCGATGGTGCGCTGCTCGCCGTTGTAGCCCAGGGCGATGATGCGCAGCAGCCCCTCGCGAATGAGCACTATTTCGGACGAGGGCGCGCCTATGTCGTAGACCACGCTCTTGCGCGCCCAACGCATGGGTCGCCCCAGATGCGCGACCCTTTCCCAGTCGTCATGCACCGGAGCAACCAGCCAGGGGGGAATGTAGGCACCGTCGAACAGGCGTTCGGCATTCGGCATGGCGCACCTCGCGTCACGGCGGTATTCCGCCGCCACCGGCACTGGTATCGTGCCTGCTGCATTGCCACAAGAATCCGTCTGCCCTGCCTGCGTACCGCTACGGCACCACCGTCTTCACCTTGCCGCTTCCATCCTTCATGGGCGTCCGGATTCCTCTCCAAGCATGCTCTTGTCGTACACATGCGGCAATGACGCTGCGTGTAGTCTGGGCTACACGCAACGCCGTGGCAACGGTCGCTGGGGAGCAGTATTGAGGTCGGTCCGCTTCGGGCTGGAAGGCGAACGGGAAGCGCATGTGCCGGTGCAGAGGCGATGCATCGAAACGCCGACCGCCGGGCGCGGCCAACCACGCAGACAACCAGCCAACGTGACAACGGAAGCGCGCGGCGGGAAATCAGACCTTGATGTTCAGGATGTTGCCGGACCAGGGGTCGTCGTCGGAGTCGGGGGTTTCGTCCTCCTCCTCCGCCGCGGCGCGGGCCTTGCGCCGGGCCAGCAGCAGGGCGTGCCGCCGCTGGCGGTTGCGCTCGCGCTCGTCCACCACCTCGGCCTTGCCGCTTTCGCCGGTCTTCTGGACCTGCGAACGGTCATGGTGCAACGCTTGGGCCGCAGCCTGCTGGGCGGCAGCCTGGGCCATTTCCGGGTGTGCCTGCGCCTCGTGGACCACGCGTTCGGCGTGGCCCATCTGGGCGATGACGACGGGAAGCGACGGGTCGACGGACACGGCGGATCCTCCATCGCCGCATGATGCCCCGCGCGACGCACCTGCAAGGGGTGGCGGCGGCTGACGGCGAAACCCGCTGCCGGGGCGGGTCGGCTGTCGGCGGGGGCGGCGGGCTCTGGCGCGTTCCCTCAGCTGGACCGGCGATGTCCGCCAGTTTGGCCGGATTGGCCGGGTGGGTGCGCCGGGGGCGGTCCGAAGATGCCCCCTATTTGACCAGGTAGTTCTCTATGAGCAAATCCTCCAGCTTACCGATGCTGAGGTATTCGTTCATGATGGCCAGGATGTCCTTCTTCAGCGTTTCGGCATTGGCCGCATCGGTGAGGTAGGTCAACGACTTGTTCTTCAGATAGTAGTACACGGCGTCGCGGATGACCACCTTCTTGGCCTGCGCCTCGAACACCAGCTTCTGGTTTTCCGTAGGCGCCGAGAATTTGACGACCAGGAACCGGATGGCGCCCTTGGCGTCCTTCTGCTCCACCCAGAACGGTTCCCAACTCAGGATGGTCTGGGCGGGCTTGGCCGGTTCCGCCGGGGGCGGCGCGGCCTGCTGGGGCACCACGATCTTCTGGACCTGGGCCTCGGGTGGCGGGGGCGGAGCCTCTTTCTTGCGCAGCAGGAACCACGCGGCACCGCCGCCCACCAGCAACAGCACCAGCACGGCCACCATGATGAGCAGCAGCTTCTTGTTGGCCAGCAGCCCGGAAAGATTGAGGCTGAATCTCTTCTTGGGGGCATCGCCCTCGGACGGCAGCGAAAGGGACTGGGCGGTGGGGGGCGGCGGGGGCGGCGCCTTTTCCTCTTCCGGCAGCAGGAAGGGGGCGTCCTCGAGGTCCAGTTCGACCTTGTCTTCCACCGGGGGCCCCAGCGCATCGACATCCAGTTGCCCGGCGTCCAGTTCCGCCTTGTTCGCCTCGTCGGGGAACAGGCCATCCGCCCCCGGAGCATTGGGGGAATCGGGAACGGCGGCGGTGACGATGGGCATGAACAGCATGGTCTGGTCCCTCGCACGGCCTGTGCTGGGGCGTCGGGGTAACGGGCGTCCGGATCAGACCCGACCGGTGAACACCGGCATGGGAAGACGCCGTGTCGGCAGGTTCCGTAACCTCAGGGGGCCGGAGCGGCTGGCCTGCCAGGGGGAAGAGGGGCGGCATGCGGCGCGCGTGCCCCCCTGCACGGCAAACGGGCGCAAGCCCGCCGGATGGCGGCCCCGCGCCCGCAGGAAGTGGCTGTCTACGGGAAGATCTTGTCGATCTTCTGCTTCATGGTCTCTGCGGTGAAGGGCTTGACGATGTAGTTGGACACCCTGGCCTGCACCGCTTCGATGACGTTTTCCTGCTGGGCTTCGGCCGTGACCATCAGGAAGGGCATGTCGGCAAATTCCTCGCTGGCGCGCACCTTGCGCAGCAGTTCGATGCCGGTCATCTGGGGCATGTTCCAGTCGGAGATCACGAACTCGATGCGGTCCTTGTTCAGGATATCCCACGCGGTGGTGCCGTCGTCGGCCTCCACCACGTTGGTGAACCCCAACTGGCGCAGGATGTTCTTGATGATGCGACGCATGGTGGAAAAGTCGTCCACCACGAGGACACGCATATTGGTGTCGTAGGGCATTGTGCGTACTCCTGGCCAACGGACGCCGCAGTCAGACGGTGCCGTGTTCTCCGTAGTGGTTCCTGAATTCCTTGCGCAGCCTGTTGAGCGCCTGGGAGTGCAGTTGCGAGACGCGCCCCTCGGTGATGCCCATGACCTCGGCTGTTTCGCGCATGTTCAGCTCGTCGCTATAATATAACGACAATACCAGCTTCTCTCGGGGTGTCAATTCGTCGATCAGTCCCGCCACCCGCTCTATGAGTTCCTGCGTTGCCGTGGTCTGGAACGGTTCACCGTCTCCCTGCACTCCCGCATCGGGGGCCAGCGAATCCTGTATGGCGTCCAGCGAGAGGCACAACTGGTTCTGCAACGCCTCCAGCCCCAGCCGTACATCCTTCTGGTCCAGTCCCGTGGCGTCCTGCAATTCCGCTTCGGTGGGATGGCGTCCCTTTTCATGCTCGATGCGTTGGATTGCCTCGTCCAGTTGCCGCACCCGTTGCCGCAGGCTGCGCGGAAACCAGTCCAGCCGCCGCAACTCGTCCAGCATGGCGCCCCGGATGCGGCTTTCGGCATACGTCTCGAAGCGGATGCCAAGCTGCGGACGGAACTTGCCCAGCGCCTCCATGAGGCCCAGGGTGCCCGCGCTGATCAGTTCGTTCAGCTCCACGTTGCGGGGCAGCTTGGCCTTCAGGCGCAAGGCCAGAAACCGCACCTTGGGTGCGTAGTGCCGGACTATCCGTTCCTGGTCGGCGCGCGGGAAATCGCCCCAGGCGACAGATCCCGATTCCAGCGCCTCCCATGGGTTAGTGCCGGAAGAGGAGCTTTTTCCAGAAGAACTTGATGTTTCCATCGAGGCTCGCCGCCACGTCCCACGTTTGTACCGTCCGGGCCACCTCGCGCACCGCCGCGCAGGCCGGGCTGTCCGGCGCCATGACGCAGAAGGGTCGCTGGTTCACCACTGCCTTGCGCACAGCCGGGTCGCGCGGGACAAAGCCCGCGAGGTCCAGCGACACGCCGGAAAGAAAATGGTCGCAGGCCTTGTACAGCCGGGTGAACATGTCGCGCGCGGTCTGCGCGTCGGGCACCATGTTCACCAGCACCTTGAAATGCTCCACCCCGTGGTTGAGCTTCATCACCTTGATCAGGGCGTAGGCGTCGGTGAGCGATGTGGGCTCGGGGGTCAGCACCACCAGCCGCTCCTGGGCCGCCAGGTTGAAATACAGCACGTTGTCGTTGATGCCCGCGCCGGTGTCCACGATCAGGTAGTCCACCGCGCCCTCCAGCGCGTCCATGGCCTCCAGCAGTTCCAGCTTCTGGCCGGTGGAAAGCGACAGCATTTCGCTCATGCCCGATGAGGCGGGCAGGATGCGGAAGCCGTAGGGCGTATCGCAGAGTATCTCGGAAAGGTCGACGCCCTCGTGGAACAGGTGGAACAGGTTCAGCTGCGGGGTCAGGCCCAGCACCACGTCCACGTTGGCAAGGCCAAGGTCCGCGTCCAGCAGGACCACGCGCTTGCCCTCCTGCGCGAGGCAGCAGGCCAGGTTGGCGGCGATGTTGGTCTTGCCGACGCCACCCTTGCCGGAGGTGACGGAGAATACCAGGGGAAGATCGGGGCTCATTCGATGCAAGCTCCAGTGGGTGCGTGCGGTGCGGGGCGCGCCTGGCGAGGTCGCCCGTGGATGCCGTGTGCCGCCGGGGCCGCCGTCTGGGGCACCGCCGGGACCATGGTTCAGGGCCTTGCGCCGACAGCGGACCGGGTGCCCGCCGAAATGCCGTCAGTCCGGATTCCTTCTGGCCGGATTCCTTCCGACCGGAGACCGCCGGGCCTGATGGCCGTCTGGCCGCCGGGCTGACCGTCGGGCTGGGCCGCCACCCTGGCCGCAGGCCGGGGCTCTGCCTGTGCCGGAACCTCGCCGGGCAGTTGCCGCTTGAACAGCAGGCGCCACAACGCCGCATCGCTTGCGGCAGCCAGCGAATTGCGCATGCCGGGGCCGTAGGAAAGGGCCGACACGGGCAGGCCGCACGCCGCCGCCACGTTCACCAATGCCCCGAAGGTACAGGCTTCGTCCAGCTTCGTCCAGACAAGGCTGCCCGTCCCCTCGAAGGCATAGCGCGCCAGCAGCGCGGTCATCTGGGCCGGGCCGTGATGCGGCGGCAGCACCAGGTGCACGGCAACGCCGTTGCCCGCCCCCGCGCCCGCCCCCGCTCCCGAAAGTCCCAGGATCGCCAGTTGGCGCGCCAGGCTGCCGTCGCGTGCAACGCCGGGCAGGTCCACCAGGATGCGGCCCGCATCGGGGCATTCGCGCAGGATGGCCGCGAATTCGGCGGCGGTGGAAGCTTCGCGGTACACAAGGTCGGAAAGTTCGGCGTAGTGCTTCAGCAGCAGGCGGCCATGGCCGCGCCCGCAGTCGGCGTTGACCAGCACGATCTTCAGGTCCGGCTTTTCGCGGCGCAGGGCCAGCGCCATGCGCAGCATGGCCGTGGTCTTGCCCGCGCCGAACGGCCCGGCGAACACGTGGGCCCGCTGCGGCCATGCCGCAAGGC
>NZ_VSMK01000808.1 GCF_011682075.1 Nitratidesulfovibrio liaohensis | reverse complement strand
AGGCGCGGGTGGCCTCCCGCTCGGCGGATTCGCGTTCCGCAGCGCCGCTGGCCGCGCCAGCCGCCCCCGTCCCGTTGCCGTTGCCGCCGGGGCCGACGGTGTCCAGCGTGCGCGAAAGCAGCACGTACGCCTCGTTCAGGCGCTGAAAGCGGCGAGCCGCGTCGGGCCTGCCGGGGTTCAGGTCCGGATGCAGCTCGAACGCCAGCTTGCGGTACGCCTTCTTGACCTCGTCAAGCGACGCACCGTTGCCGACTTGCAATATCCGGTAGCATTCCCTCAGCGTCACGCAACCTCCACGCCCTCACGGCCCTTGCACACTGCCTTTCGGCAGCCGGGGCGAAAAACCTTACCGCCGCCGCGTCTTTCATGATCGGCGGGCCTGTCGACCGGCTACTTGTCGCCGTCCTTGTTCCTGTCGCCCATGCTCCTGTCCATGACCAGGGCGTTGGCCTCGCACGTGCAGTCGGAGGCCAGCAGCCCCCGCGCGGCCAGATACGCCCGTCCGGCGGCGGAAAATTCCGCGTGGCGCACGTCGGGCCGGATGCCGGGACAGTATTCCTTGGCCATACCCAGGCTGTCCGCGTCCACCAGGTTGCCGCGAAAGAAAGGCCAGGCCCGGCAGATGTCCGGCTTGCCCTCGTGCACGGTGCAGCCGCGCCCGGCGGCAAAGAACACGCAGTTGCCGTCCGGACCGGTGCGCACCTTCAGCTTGCCGTTGCGGCGTTCGCCGTAGGTGGCCTCGAAGGCCTCGGGCGTCATGCCCAGAAAGGCGCAGATGCGCGCAAGGTCGGCGGGGCTGACCACGATGCCGCCCTCGCCCTGGCAACACTGGCCGCACATGCGGCAGTCGAAGGCGTCATCCCACGGAGAGGAGGTCGCGCCAGATGCGGAAGGCACGGTATCGTTGACGCTCACAGCAGCCCCCCGGCCATCAGCCTGCGATGCTCCACCATCAGGCACAAATCCTCCACCACGGCCACGCCGCGTTCGAAGAGCATCCGCCCGGCCTCGGGGCTGGAGATGCCCGACTGCATCCAGAACAGGCGCGGCAGGCGCGGCAGGGCCAGCACCTCCAGCGCGTGGGCCGGGCAATGTTCCGGCGCGCGGAACACGTTGACGATGTCCACGTCGACCGGCACGTCGCCGATGGTCGGATAGGCCTGCATGCCCCACACGGTGCGGCGTACCGGATGCACCGGGCGCACGTCGTATCCGGCCTCGATAAGATAGCGGCCCACCATGTCCACGGGCTGGCCGGGCTTGTCCTTGGCCCCGATGACGGCAATGGTGCGCGATTCGCGCAGTATGGTGCGTAGCGTAGCGTCGAGCAGCATCCTGTACCCCTGAAACCGCATGAACAGCCAAAGCCGAAGGCGCACGCCCCGCAACCTGGCGCGGCCCCTGCCTCTTTTACGATCGCGCCGCCGTCGCCGGCCGCGAGCAACAATCCGGAAACATCCTCTCTACCCGGCCTTGCCGCCAAGCGCAATCGCCGCGCCCGACCACTGTAGTTGCGTGGCGCCGGGTGCGGAACCGCCCGCCGGTGACGCCCCCCCCGGCACTGCGCCAGCCTGCCTGCCACGCATGTCGCCATGTGTAAGGGGGGGCACCCCGCCCAGCCCGGCCCCGCCTGTTCTGCCCAATTCTGTCCTGTCTCGCCCGACGGCATCCTGTTGCACCCGGCTGCGTCCTGTTGCACCCGGCTGCGTCCTGTTGCACCCGGCTGCGCCTTGGCCTACCGTGTGCCCATCTCCGGAACCGCAGCCGCAAAGGAGTCTCTGCCCCATGCCCCACGCCCACGCTTCGCACGCCCCTGCTCCCCGCCCGTTCACCGCGGCCGAACGCCTGCCCGCCGAAGAAGCCCGGCTGCGCCAGTCCCGCACACTGGACATCCTTGCCGCGCACGCCCCCGATGCGGGTGGGCTGATGGCCTTCTCGCGCGTGGCCATCTATTATCTGACAGGCACGGCGGGCAACGGCGTGCTGTGGCTGCCCCGCAACGGCGAACCGGTGCTGCTGGTGCGCAAGGGCGAGGAACGCGCCCGGCTGGAAAGCCCGCTGGCCAACATCGTATCCTTCCGTTCCTACGGCGACCTGCCCGGCCTGTGCGCCGACGCGGGCAGCCCGCTTACCCCGGTGGCGGCGGCGGAAATGTCCGGCCTGCCGTGGTCGCTGGCCACCATGCTGCAACAGCGGCTGGCCGGGGTGGCCTTCGTTCCGGGCGACGCGGTGCTTACCCGCGCCCGCGCCCGCAAGACGGAGTGGGAACTGGTCAAGCTGCGCCTGGCCGGTGCCCGCCATCACGAATGCCTGCACGACGTGCTGCCCGGCCTGCTGCGCCCCGGCATGACCGAGCGCGAAATTTCGCACCTGTCGTGGCAGGTGTTCTTCAGTCGGGGGCATGGCGGGCTGATGCGCATGGGCGCGCCGGGCGAGGAGTGCTTTCTGGGGCACATCGCCGCCGGGGACAACGGCAACTACCCCAGCCATTTCAACGGTCCGCTGGGTCTCAAGGGCGAGCATCCGGCCATCCCGTTCATGGGCTATGCGGGCTCGGTGTGGCGGCACGGCACCCCGCTGGCACTGGACATCGGCTTCTGCCTTGAAGGCTACCACACCGACAAGACACAGCTGTACTGGGCGGGCAACGCCGCCTCCATCCCCGACGCGGTGCGCCGCGCCCACGACCTGTGCATCGAGGTGCAGGCCCGCGCGGCGGAACGGCTGCGCCCCGGCGAAATTCCCTCGGACATCTGGCGGTCCACGCTGGACATCGTGGATCGCGCGGGCCTGTCCGAAGGGTTCATGGGGCTGGGCTCCAACAAGGTCACCTTTCTGGGGCACGGCATCGGCCTGACCATCGACGAATACCCGGTCATCGCCCACCGCTTCGACGAACCGCTGGAAGAAGGCATGACCATCGCCCTGGAACCCAAGATGGGCATTGCCGGAGTGGGTATGGTGGGGGTGGAGAACACCTTCGAGGTTGCCGCAGGGGGCGGACGCCCCCTGACCGGCACGGCCTACGACATGGTCTGCGTGTAACGCCCCGCGCCGCGCCCGCATTCATCACCGCCACGACTTCCCGTAATGCCGCTGCCCTGCCGCCTGCACACACCGTGAAGGCGGCAGGTTTTTTTCCGCTTGACCGCCACTAGACGACTGGTCTACTAGAGAGCCCATGAAACGCGACGCACGCCGAGCCATCCTGGACGCCGGGGCCGAACTGGTCCACCGCAAGGGATTCAACAACACCGGCATCAAGGAAATCCTCGACCTGGCCCAAGTCCCCAAGGGATCGTTCTATTTCTACTTTCCCAGCAAGGAAGAGTTCGGCCTGGCACTCATCGACCACTACCGCGAAGTGCGCACCCCCGCCCTGGCCCAGGTGCTGCGCGACCCGGACGTGCCGCCGCTGGACCGGCTGCGCAGGTTCTTCGAACTGGCCCGCCAGCGGTACCAGGAATGGGGCTTCGAACGCGGTTGTCCCTTCGGCAACCTGGCCCAGGAAATGTGCGACCTGTCCCCGGCCATGTGCGGAAAGCTGCGCGAGGTGCTGGGCGGCCTGTCGCGGGGTATGGGCGATGTCCTGAACGAGGCCGCCGCACGGGGGGAACTGGCCCCCGGTCTGGAGCCCTACGAGACCGCCGCCTTCGTCATGGACGCCTGGGAAGGGGCCGTCCTGCGCATGAAGGCGGAAAAGAACGTCCAGCCCCTGCTACGGCTGGAACACATGGTTTTTGCCCGCCTTCTGGCCGATACCCGTAATGCCTCCCCGACCTGATCCCAAGACAGCCCACCCGACCAAATCAGCAGTCGAACCGAAAACCGTACCGCACGGAGCATGACCACCCGCCCGCAAGCACGGCGGCAGCATCCCCTTCAGGGAACATCCGGCCATCTTCATAGACGACCGGTCTACTACAAAACCTGTCGAAACAAAGGAGCCTCCCATGTATCTGGTGAACACCGTGGAACGCGACAAGGCCGAAGGTATCGTGGCAGACACTTACGCCCTTGTTCCTCCGCAGATCGACATTCCCATGCCCATGCGCCTGCTGAGCGTCAGCCCCGGCCTGATGGAGCGCCAGGCCAACATGATTCGCTATTTCCGCCATCACGACCGGCTTTCTCCCCCGCTGCTGGCGTCCATCCGCTACGTGGCCTCGGAAAAGTTCGCCTACGCGCCCTGCGCCGTGTTCAACCACGATCTGCTGCGCATGCAGGGCATGACCGAGGACGACATCGCCAGCCTGTCCTGCAAGCCCGCCGAAACCCCGCTGGACGAAACCGAAAGCGCCCTGCTGGCCTTTGTGACCAAGGCGGTCAACGAGCCGACCACGGTCACCCGCGCCGACATCGAGGAATTGCTGGCCCAAGGCTGGCGCGAATCTGACGTGGTGGACGCCGTGCAGGCGGCCTCGAACATGCTGGGCATGTCGCTGATGTACCGCACCTTCGTCAGGGAATAATCCGCACGCACGGCCACCTGCCGCGCCCATTGCACCACCGCGCCCCACCTCTCGGGGGGCGCAACAAAGCGCCGTCCGGGGAATTCCCCGGACGGCGCATAACATTCAGCTCAGCTGCGTTGCCGTACCCGGCCACGCGGCACATCCCGCCACGTCAATCGGTCCACTCCTGCTTCGGCTTGCCGAAGGCCTCCAGCAGGGCCTGCTCCATCTGCCCGGTGGTGAACAGGTCGCGCAGGACCACCGGCGAGGCGGACAGCAGCCCCTTGGGGAACAGCGCAACCACGGGGATGCTGCTGCTGCCCAGCGAGCGCAACAGGGCCTGGGCCTCGGGCGACTCCGCCGTCAGGTCCACGCGCACCAGCCGGGCGCCATAACGGCGTGCCCATTCGGACACCGCCCCGCTGGACAGGGTGGTCTGTTCCAGCAGCTTGCAGTTGGGGCACCAGTCGGCGGTAAAGTCCACGATGAGCGGCTCGCGCCCCAGCATGGCCCGGAAGGTGGCGGGTTCAAAGGGTTCCCAGCGCGCGGGCGGTGCCGAAGGGGCAAAGGACAGCCACACCGCCACGGCCACCAGCGCCGGTGCCGCCAGCCGTACCACCGCTCGGCGGCGCGGAGAGGCATCAAACCCGCCCCAGCGCCCCCATATCCACGCGGCAAAGGCCACCGCCAGCAACGTCACCAGCGCGGGCATCAGCCAGGCATCGGGCAGGATGGTAAGCAGGTACACCGCGGTGCCCATCAGGAAAAAGCCCACCAACTGCTCCAGCGTGCCGGTCCACGCGCCGGGCCGGGGAAAATGGCGCACCAACCCCGGACGGGCCGCCAGCACCAGGTACGGCAGGGCCATGCCCACGCCCACCGAGGTAAAGACGAAGGCCATTATCTCCGGTGGCTGCTGAAAAGCCCAGCCCAGCACGCCGCCCAGCAGCGGGCCGCTGCACGGGGTGGCCAGCAGGGTAGCCACCAGCCCGGTAAAGAACGGCTGCGCACGGCTTGAGCCGCCCGCCCCCACCGCCTTCAGGTCCAGCACGGGCAGGGTGAACAGCCCGAACATGCTCAGCCCAAGGCCGAACACCACCATCAGCAGCCCCATGACCACGCCGGGCCGCTGGAACAGTTGCCCCCAGGCCAGCCCCGCACCGCCCAGAATGAAGGCCAGCAACAGGAACCAGGCCATGATCCCCGCCGCGAACAACAGGTTGTGCTCGCGGAAGTGCGCCCGGCGCGCATCGTCCCCCCCCAGGCCCGCCACGGCCACGAAACCGCTCAGTTTCAGGCTGATCACCGGCAGCACGCAGGGCATCAGGTTCAGCAGCAGACCCGCCAGCAGCCCCAGCAGCAGTGCCTTGCCCAGGCCGGAAACCTCCAGTTCGGGCACCTGATAGCGTGGCGCAAAATTCCAGTGGATGGTGCCGGGCCGGGAACCGGACACCACCCCTTCGGTGGCATTGGCGGCTGCCTGTGCGTCCGGCATGCCCGGCAGGGGCACGGAGCGTCCCCCCTTGCCGAAGGGAATGATCACCCTGTCGCCCTGCTCCTGTGCGCCCTTTGCCTCTTGCGTGCCCTGTGCCGATGTTGCGTCGACGCCCGAGGCAACGGCGGGGGGAGTTCCCGCACCCGCTGGCGCAGGTACAGACTGGCCCGCCATGACGGCATCCTCTCCGGGGCGGACGGACGCCGCCTGCACCCCGGGGCGCGCCGCGCGCAGTTGCTCCATCCAGGGCTGCTCATCGGCGCGGGGCAATGCACCCAGCGCGGCGCCATCCACGCGAAACGCCACCCCGCCGCGATACGGCAGGCAGTTGCGGTCGGAGCACAGCAGCAGGGACACAGAGGCCGTCAGGTCACGGTCCAGATGATCCTGCGGCAGCCGCACGAACACCGGTGCGCGGCCTTCGTACACCAGCACCCTTTGGCCTGGGGACAGGGGGTCCATGATCTCGCGGCCCGGCGGGTACAGGACGCCGGGGGTGCCACGGGAATCAGCGGCCTGGGCAGGCACAGAAGCCAGCGACGAGGCACCGCGCACGGTGACCACCGTGGGCAGCCCCACGCCGCTTCCCTTTCCTCCGCTGCCGTCCATGTCGTTGGCATAGGCATGGTACCCGGCGGGCATTTCCAGCCAGACCACCGCCAGTGCGTCGTCCTCGCCCGCGCGAACCTCTCTGAAGACCTCGACCGTCACCTCGGGGCGAGGTCCAAGACCGGTTGCCCCCCCCTCCGAAACGGACAGATCGGCGGCATGCGGTGAAAAGGCCGCGCAAAGCAGCCAGAAAAGCACTGCCGCAGACACCCGCGCGCCAAAAAATACCCTCTTCAACATTACGACTTTATTCTCTTTTTTCATAATTTAGGAAAATTTTGAAAGTCTTGAAAAAATCCGCTTGACTTCGGAGCGGGTTCTCTTTAGTTTCCCCTTCGCGTTGAGGCGCTGGGCCATTAGCTCAATTGGTAGAGCAGCTGACTCTTAATCAGTTGGTTCGGGGTTCGAGTCCCTGATGGCCCACCAGAGCAAGAGAAACCCCGCAGTGGAAACCCGCTGCGGGGTTTTTGCGTTGCATGGCGAAAAAAATGGCAGTGGCGCGACATGAATTCCCCACATGTTTACATGCACGTTGCCCCGTGCTGCATGACACTACAGAAGCATGATCCGGATCCGTGCACGCCTCGACGTCACATGCAAAGCCGGATGCAGTGCCGGACCCGGTCACGCGCCAAGCCTGCTGTACCCCGCCGCGTGCTGCACGCGTGGCATCCCGACACATCCCGCACGGATACCGCACTGTCGGCCCGGCAGACAACTCCGGCAGTGTAGCCGCTTTCCCCCCGCCGCGAAAGCCCGAACACACCCTTGGCCTTATAATGTCAGGGAATGTCCGCCGGACAGGAGCCTGCGGCACCTGACGCCGACCGGCAGTTCCGGGTTCCGGAAACCGGAACACCCGCGCGTGCCCACCATGCCCGCCCGTCTTCGAGTGTCCCCGCCTCAGCGCGACACGGCGGCCAGATGATCCAGCATGGTCTGGCACACGGCTTCCGGCGTCAGGCGCGCAAGGCAGGCCAACTGGTCGGGATTGGCGCATTCGTTGCGGTTGCAGGGCTGGCAGTCCAGCCCCAGGGCCATATGGAAATGTTCCGGCGCGGGGAACGACCACGCCCTGCTGGTGGCGCCGCGAATCACGAAGGTGGGCGTGCCCACGGCCACGGCGATGTGGCACGGCGCGGAACAGTTGCCCACATGCAGCACGGCCTGATCGATGCAGGCGGCCATTTCCCGCAGCGACAGCATGCGGTCCGGCATCAGCACCTTTCCCGGGCAGTCGCAGGCGGCCACCACGGCGCGCACGTCGTCCTCCTCTCCGGGGCCGAACAACGGCATGAAACGCAACGAAGGATCACGTGCGGCGGCCAGCGACAGCAACCTGCCGTAGTGGGCAGCAGGCCAGCGCCGGGTGACGCGACGGTGCGTGGGGTCCACGGTGATCAGCCGCTGTCCCTCGGCCAGCCCCAGGGACGCCAACAGCCCGCGCGCGGCGTCGCGTTCCGCGTCGCTCAGGTACAGCCGGGGCCGTTCGCCGTTCCAGCGCACGCCCAACGGCTCCAGCACGCTGGCCTTGGCCATGGCGGCATATCCGTCGCGCGGGCGCACCCAGTGGGTGAACAGCCAGCGGTTGTACCACGCGGGGGTGTACGAAAGGCGCACCTGCGCACGCGACATGGCCACAACCCACCGGCAGCGCGGCAACTGCTGAAAATCCACCACCACGTCAAAGCCGGTGCGCGCCACCCGCCAGTAGAAGGCCACCTCGCGCGCGAGGGATCCCAGATCCTTCTTGTCGATGGCCCACACGGTGTGCACGGCGGGGTTGCCTTGCAGCATGGGGGTGCACTTGCGCTCGGTGAGCACGTGCACTTCCGCGTTGGGAAAGTGGCGGTGCAGCAATTCCAGCGAGGGGGTTGCCAACAGCACGTCGCCTATCTGCCGCAACTGGCAGACCAGGATGCGCCGCACGCGGGCCGGGTCGATGATCGGGCGGACGGGGGGGCCAATGGGGGCGGAAGGGCCGGAATGTCCGGCGGAGGACAACTCCCCGGAATCGCTGAAAAGGGAAGAAGATGTGTTGTTCACGGGTGCTCCGGTCTGGAATGGTGCCGTGCTACCGTCTTGCGCACGGTGCGTCAACCAGAGGGGCAGGCGGGACGGAGACCAGAAGACGGAAAGGGTGGAACGAGGAAATGCCACCCCCGAAAAGGGAATGCAGGGCTGGCGCAAACGGAAGGCACTGCCCGAGTGGCGCAAAGCCCGTCGAGACTTGGCACGGTCGGAACTGTACCGCCAGCAGGTGCGCCAGGCATTGCCCGGCAAACATGGTACGGCACGCGCGCAAGGCAGGGCATACGGAAAAAGCCCCCGGAGACCTGGCGGCTCCGGGGGCCTTGGACCGCTGGCGGCGGCGCGCCGCGCCGGACGGGAACTGGCAAGCCCTCTTGCGCAGCCGGTACCATGACCGAGTGTTCCCTGCCCTGCGCGGACCGGCGCGGGTGCCATCCGTGCCGTGCCTCGCCTGAAAGTGCGGTGAGATCCGTCGCGCCGTTTCGGTACCCTGCGGCGCAGACGAACTGTTTAATCAATCAACTTCTTTCATATTGCCGAAGCCGCACGGAAAGTCAAGCGCCCGTGCGGCGTTGCCGGATCAGGCGGCAACTACCGCATGCCCACGGCCTCGGCGATACGCAGGCAGGTATCGGCGCGGTTCAGCGTGTACAGGTGGATGCCGGGCGCACCACCGTCCAGCAGCGAACGAATCTGCTGCTGGGCAAAGGCGATGCCCGCTTCCTTCACGGCTTCCGCCCCGCCCTTCTCGTTGGCGGCGTCCAGTTCCAGATACAACTTGCCGGGGATGTTGGCCCCGCACAGCGAAAGGATACGCCGCACCGACTCCAGGCTCTGGATGGGCAGAATGCCCGGCAGCACCGGCACGGTCACGCCCATGGCGCGCAGCCGCTCCACGAAGTCGAAATATTCGCGCACATCGAAGAACAGCTGGGTGACGATGAAGTCAGCCCCGGCGTTGACCTTGTCCGCCGTGTGGTGCAGGTCGCTGGCGAAGCTGGGCGATTCGGGGTGTGCCGCCGGGTACCCGGCCACGCCCACGCCCATGTCGGGCTGTTCGCTGCGGGCAAAACGCACCAGGTCGGCGGCGTAGCGGAATTCCGCCGTGTCCCAGTCGATGTCCTGCCCCTTGGGGGCATCGCCACGCAGGGCCAGCACGTTGTCCACGTTCACTTCGCGCAGGCGGCGCAGATAGTCGGCGATGCGCTCGCGCGTGGCGCCCACGCAAGTCAGGTGGGCCATGGGTTCAAGACCCATGACATTCTTGAGATGCGAGGTGATTTCCAGCGTGTTGTCCTGGGTGGAGCCGCCCGCCCCGTAGGTGACCGAGGCGAACAGCGGATTCAGGGCCTTCAGCCGCTCCACGGTGGCGAAGAAGCCGGGCCAGTTCTCCCGTTCCTTGGGGGGAAAGAATTCCAGCGAATAGAAGGGCCGGGGGCTGGCGGCGATGCTGTCTCTGATCTTCACGGCGTATCCTTTGCTGCCTGGGGCTGGCGTCTGCGGGTGCTGTCATACGAGGGCGGCGCGCAGGGCCGCGCATGCCGGGGCGGATGAACTTCGGGCTGACCGAAATCGGCCCTGTCTGGCCTGTTCTGGCCTGTTCTGGCCTGTTCTGGCCTGTTCTGGCCGGCCTTTCCCCCTCGCTTCACGTGATGGGACCATCCTATATCAAGCTATCTTGATATGTCAATATTGAAATGCTGACCGTGCCGCACCGCATGCCCGTCATGGTCGGCACCTGCTGTCCAGCGCACTGCCAATTTCGCCCACCGCCCAGACCGGACCCGACCTGCCCGTTGCGCCACGCAAGGGTTTCCCCTACACTGCCAGCCTGAACGTGGGGGGAATTCCGTCTGGCCAGCCTTCCCGGCTTGGCTTGATTCGATTCGGCTTGATCCCACTCTACCCGGCACGACCCGACACGACGTGGTCTGGCCCCGTCCGCCGATCCCCCACGCTCGCACCGTTACCGCGCCCGGATGCCCCACATGGTGCCCGGCCACCCACCGCAGCCACACCCGCCATACCGACATGACCGTCACCACTTCGCTCCCTGCCGCATCCACGCGCTCCGTCCCGCCCGGTACTCGTCGCTCGGGGGGCTGCACGCGCGCCCTGCGCAGGGCAACTGCCATGCTGGCGGTGCTGGGCCTGCTGCTGTCGGCGGCCACGGCGCGGGCGGACGAGCCCTCCGGCTGGATGGAACTGGACACCGGACTGCAACTGGGCATCTTTCCAGCACCTGACGCGCCCGACGGCACCGAACGTATCGTGGCCCTGCGCATCGACCCCGCCTACTACGAATTCAGCCTGCACACCACGTCTGAAGAAGGCGAACCCGCCCTGTCGCTGGCCGAATGGGCCCGCCGCCACGATCTGAACGCGGTGATCAACGCCAGCATGTACCTGCCCGACGCGCGCACCAGCACCGGCTACCTGCGCAACGGCGCGCACCTGAACAATCCGCGCATCGGGGGCAACCTGGGGGCATTCTTCGTGTTCGGGCCGCTGTCGCCCGATCTGCCCCAGGCCGATCTGCTGGACCGCACCGCCGACCCGTGGGAAACGCTGCTGTCCCAGTACCGGGCCGCTGTGCAGAACTACCGGCTCATCGGGGCCAACCGGCGCATCCTGTGGCCGCAGGGCGGGCCGTTGTATTCGGTGGCCGCCGTGGGCCAGGACGGCAGCGGGGCCATCCTGTTCCTGCACTGCCGCGAACCGCTCACGGCGTGGCGCTTTGCCACCATCCTGCTGGCGCTGCCCATCGACATCCGCGACGTGATGTACGTGGAAGGCGGCCCGCAGGCCGGGCTGTACCTGCGCACCCCCGTGCGCACCGACATCTGGATGGGGCGCCACCCGGCAGACTTCTGGAGCGGCGGCAACGCCGCGGCCCCCCTGCCCAACGTGCTGGGCGCGCGGCGCAAGGCCAC
>NZ_VSMK01000807.1 GCF_011682075.1 Nitratidesulfovibrio liaohensis | reverse complement strand
CAGACGCTGCCTGGCCGAGCGGGGGGCGGCGGCATGCGCGCCCGCGTCGTTTCCGGCTTCCGCCTTGGCCGGATGCAGTTCGAACCGGCGGCCCGTGGCCGCGCAGAAGCGCAGCAGGATGCCCGCCAGCACCGTGTCGTCGGTGACCAGGCAGACATGGTCGGCGCGGGCGTCCTCCATGGCCAGTTCCAGCGCGCGCAGCTTGGTCAATTCGTACAGGTTGCGGCAGATCTTGGGATGCTTCTCGGCAAGCGTGGTGAACCACCAGTGCGAGAAGGTGTCGCCCACGGCCAGCAGTTCGCGCAGGTTGCGCGTGGAGCGTGCCGGACGGGTCAGCCCGACCTCGTGCGCCCAGGTGATGTACTCGCGCCGGATGTCCGTGAAATGCGCCTCCACCAGCGCGGGCACCGAAAGATGCCCGTGCGGCACGTTGCGCCGGGCCCAGTGGGCCAGCACCGGGGGCAGGCCGTCGAATGCCGGTTGCGGGCGGGGCGGGGCGTCTGGTCCATCCAGCAGGATGAAGGTGGTCACGAAGGCTCCTTTGCGGCGGCGGGGCTGGCGGTCAGGCTGGCGGGGCCTGAAAGGGCAGATGCACGGCTGCCCGGTGTGGCGGCATGCTCCCCAGGGCCTGTTGGCCCAAGGGGGGGCTGCCAAGGATGGACGGCTTTTTGTGGAGGAGCATACGGTTGCAGTATTCGACCTGAACAAAAAGCCGTCCTGACGCAGGCAGCGGGCTAAGGGACGGTTCGGGCTACGCCTTGGCCACGCCTTCCAGCCACACATTAAGCCCCGTCAGGTCATGCCCCCACGGGTGCTGGGTGGCGGCAAAGGCTTCGCCCCGGCCATAGAACAGGGTGCCCACGGTTTCGGCGGCGGTCATGTCGGTCTTGGCGTCGCCGATCATCACCACTTCCACCGGGGGCACGGCGGCCTTTTCCACAGCGCGGCGCAGCACGTCGGTCTTGCCGGGCGGGGAGCCGTAGATGGCCTCGAAGTATTTGGCCAGCCCGCGCTCGGTCAGGATATGCACCAGTTCCTCGTGCGGCGCGCCGGAGCACACGTACAGCGGCACGCGGCCATGCCACGCGGTGATAACGTCGTGCGCGCCGGGCACCATGGGGGCGTTCAGTACGCCTTCGAAGGCGTAGTCCGCGTACTTGCGGCCAAGATCATCCATTTCGTCGGGGGTGATCTCGCGGCCCAGCACCTCGCTGAACAGCCATTCGAACTTCTTGTAGCGGCTCACGCCGCCGTGTTCCATATGATAGGCCACCAGACGGTCGCGTGCGTCCGTGCCGAAGGGTTCGGCCACGCGGGCGAAGGCTTCGGTCTTCACGTTCACGCTTTCCAGGATGACGCCGTCGCAGTCGAAGACGATGCAGGAAAGGGGCATGGTACTCCTTGGGACAGTGCTGCGGTGGCGGAAGCCTTGGCAGACTGCTTGTCCTGATGTAGCGCGGGCGCGCTACACGCGGAATCCGCCTTTTGCCGCCGCCCGGCGGGCAAAAATCGTAATTCCGCGTATCCCGCCCGCACCAGACTCCCGCGAGGGAAACCCGTCGCGGGGTATGAGGAACAACTCCGGCATTCCGTTTGCGAAGGTTTGGCCCGTCCGCACAGTAGGGGACGGGGCTGGCCACCGAAACGGGATGTGTCGCGCGGCGGGCCGCCGGGATGAGCGCCGATGACTGGCGCTCTCCGCCAATGGCCTCCGCCGGTGCGCCCTGCCGATGCGCTTTGCCTATTTGGGCAGCGCGTCCAGCAGGTTGCGGATGGTGTCGGTTTCCATCTTAACGCGGGCCTCCACGGCGTACGAGCCGATGTGCGGGGTCAGGATGACGCTTGGCAGGTCGCGCAGGGGGCCTTCGTAGGGTTCCTTGGCGAACACGTCCAGCGCGGCCCCGGCCAGATGCCCGGAGGCCAGCAGCGCATGCAGGGCGGCTTCGTCGATGAGCCCGCCGCGCGCGGCGTTGATGACCCACGTGCCGGGGCGCATCAGGCCAAGGCGGCGTTCGTCCAGGATGTACCCGCCGCCTTCCGGCTTCGAGCAGTGCAGCGAGACGATGTCCGCCCAGGCCAGCAGGGCGTCCATTTCCATCTTGGCGTTGGTGTCGCTTTCGGCGAACGGGTCGGCAAAGGCCACCTCGCAGCCGAAGGCCTCGAACAGCTTGCCCGTGGCGCGGCCAATGCGGCCAAAGCCGATCAGGCCCACCTTCTTGCCCGCCAGCAGGTTGCCCATGCGCTTCTTCCACGTGCCCGCGCGCAGTTCGCGGTCCATGCGGCTGACAAGGCGCATCAGGTCCAGCGCGTAGCCCAGGGTCAGTTCGGCCACGGCCTGGGTGGGCGCGTCGGGCGTGTTGCGCACGGCAATGCCCAGTTCGGCGGCGGCGGCGCGGTCCACGCTGTCCATGCCGGTGCCGCAGCGCGAGATGACCTTCAGCTCCGGCAGGGCCTGCATCACCCGGCGGGTCAGCGGCTCTGTGCCCGCGGCCACACCGATGCAGCCCTGCAACAGTTCGATGGCCTCGTCTTCGGTGATGGCGCGGCCCGTGGGGTTGAGCACGTACTCCATGCCCGCTTCGCGCAAAAGGCGCAGCGGTTCGTCGCTGAACTTGGCGAACGACGAGGTGGTGATGGCTACCTTCATGATTCGTTGTCCTTTGCCGGGGGCATGGCCCCTCGGCATGTCGCGCGGTATGTCGCGCGTGTCGGTGTCATTCTGATTTGCGGGGCGGCGTGGGGCTGCCCGGTCACCCGCCTGTTGTTTCGCGTGCTTGCCTGACGCTTCGCGCTGCCGGCTAGGCTTCCGGAGGCGTAGCCGCCCGCTCGTGCATGCCGCGCTTGCGCAACGGTTTCGCGGGCACGCCGCCCACCACGGTGTACGGCTCCACGTCCCTGGTCACCACGGCCCCGGCCCCCACCACGGCCCCGCGCCCGATGTGCACGCCGGGGGTGATGGTGCAGTTGGCCGCGATCCACACGTCGTCTTCTATGGTCACCTCACCGTACTCGTGCCCCTGGAACATGATGGGCACGTCGGTGCGGTCGAAGTTGTGGTTGGCCGCGCGGATGACCGTGCCGGGGCCCACCGTCACGTGGGCGCCCATGCGGATGTGCCCGCCGTCGGCGTCCACCACCACGTTGACGTTGAGGGCCGCGTTTTCGCCCATCTCCAGCGCGCCGGTGCGGGCGTACAGGTGGCAGCCCTTGCCGATGCGCACGCCGTTGGCCAGCGCGATGTTGCGGCAGCCCTGCACCGTCACCGACTGGCCGAAGCGTACCCGGCCGCAGTGGCAGAACAGCGGCTGCCAGGCCACAAGGCGCGCGCCCACGCCGATGACGGTGGGAATCCACGCGAACAGCGAAAGCCAGAGTTCCTCGGCAATGGCGGCAAGGCGCGACATGTCGGGCATGCGCGGCATGTGCGGCGTGGGCATGTCGGCTCCGTTACTTCGTGTAGACGAGGCGCAGGGTGTCCTCGGCCATCATGTCCACCACGCGGGCGAGGTCTTCGGGGGTGTCCACGCTGAGGGTGCGCTTGTCGGTAGGCACCATGCGCACCTTTTCGCCGTGTTCGAGGATGCGCATCATGTCCACCGATTCGATGATTTCCAGCGGGGTTTCCTGCATGTCGTTGAACTTCAGCAGGTAGTCGCGGCGGAAGGGAATGATGCACACCTGCTTCTGCATGGGCACGTCGGTGACGCCCTTCTTGCGCGAGGGAACCGCCTCGCGCGAGAAGTACAGCGCGTCGGAGTTCAGGTCCACCACCACCTTGACTTCGTTGGGATCTTCGAATTCCTCCACGGTTTCCATGCGGGCCATCAGGTTGGTGACGTTGATGGCGGGGTCGGCCAGCATGGGGGCGATGGCGGCGTCGATCATGTCGGGGGTGACCATGGGTTCGTCGCCCTGGACCATGACCACGATGTCCACGCGCTTGCCGGTGGCGGCTTCGATTTTCAGCAGGGCTTCGGCGGTTCGGGTGGTGCAGCGCACGTGGTGGTCGCCGGTCATGACGGCCTTCAGGCCCGCGCTTTCGGCGTAGTCGTAGATTTCCTGGTCGCAGGTGGCCACGTAGGTGGCGGTCAGGGTGGGGCTCATGGCCGTGCGGAAGGTGACGTGGCCCACCATGGGCACGCCGTGGATGTCGGCCATGGGCTTGCCCGGGAAGCGGCTGGAGCCCATGCGGGCGGGGATGATGGCGACGATGTTCATGGAAGTAGCTCCGCTATTGCGATTGTTTGTTGTCTCGTGTTTGAACGATGCCAAGATCATTCCGCATGGCATTCAGCAATTCCGTAAATGCCAAGTCGCGCTCTTGAGAGTTGGGCGCGGTGTTTTTCAGTAGCTCGGCGTATTGAATGGATTCAGGGCTTCCGAAAATGTGGACATGCGCAAGCGCTAGGGCAAATTTTTTCAGCGAATTATCCGATGGATTGACGACACAGTCATGCAAGGCTTGAAGTAGTCCGGTATATGCAGCTTTTTTTTCTGTAAAAGTACGTTGTTCATGTTCGCGCTTTTTGGTCACCCAGTGTTGGGCTACCACTGTAAGTAGTGACCCAATTCCGACGCCGCCAAGAACTGGAGCTAAGGCAGATAATAGCGGGTATGTCGCTTCCGGCATATGACACCCCCGTTGAAAGGTTTAGAGGGGAGGGAGACCTTTTTACGCGTTGCGGTCGCCATCCGTAAGATTCGCGCAAGCGCTCATCTAACGGCTGCCGCAAAAGGTCCCCTCCCCGAAATTCTTTTCCACAAAACCACTCTGTCCGCGTCCTACTCTTCGCGGGGCAGCAGGTAGCCGCCCACGTCGTGCATGTCGGGGTGCAGTTCGCGGTGCACTTCTTCCATCACGCGCAGCACGCCCTGGCCGAGGTCGGTGGTCAGGTTGGGCACCAGTTTCTTGCCCACCTTGGGCATGAAGGCATAGGGCGTGACCTGGTAGTGGCCGCTGTTGGGGTCGTGCTGGTAGGCGATGTTCAGTTCCTTGCCCAGCATTTCGCCGATCATCTTGAACAGGTCCCCCACGCGCATGGGCTGGTTGCCGGTGAGCACGATGTTCTCGTTGGCGTATTCCGGCTTCAGCACTTCCACGGTGCACAGGGCGGCGTCTTCCACGTGGATGTATTCGCGCAGGGCGGTGGGGCTGCCGTAGTAGGTGATGGCCCCGGTTTCCAGCGCCTCTGCCACAAAGCGGTTGATGGCGTTGCGGCGGTCGGCGCGGGGGCCGTACAGCGAACCGTAGCGCAGGATGGTGTAGTCCAGCCCGTGCATGGCCTGATAGTTTTCGATGTACAGTTCGCAGGCCTGCTTGCTGCACCGGTAGAACCCGCCGGACTTGCCGTACACGTACAGCGAGCTGGCGAACACGTAGCGGGCAACCTTGGCCTTGCGGCAGGCTTCCAGCAGGATGACGTTGCCCAGCACGTTGATGCGCGCGGTGTCCACGGGCTTGCGGTTGGCTTCGCCGATGTCGGCGATGCCCGCGAAGTTGAACACGGCGTCGGCACCGGCGATGGCGGCGTCCACGGCGGCCTCGTCAAGGACGTTGCCGACAACCATGCGCTGGTCGCTGCGCAGGTAGGGCGAGGGGCGCAGGTCGACGATGGTGACTTCGTGCCCGGCGTCGGAAAGCTTGTCGCAGACGTGGGAGCCGAGGAACCCGGCCCCGCCGAAAAAGGTGATCTTCATTGTGCTGCATCCCTTCGGGGCTGTGCCCCATGCCGCCCGCGGGCGGGGTGGCCCGGCGCGCCGTTCCGGGGCGCGGTGCGGTCCGTATGGATTCGGTTGCTGTTGTGATGCGTGGGGCCGTGGCCCGGGGGTGTCCTGGCCTTCAGTCAGCGAAAGGACAAGTCAGGTGCCGGAACTACGCGGCACCGCCAGCGGGCGGACAAGTACAATTGCGGTACAGAAACACCGCATCAATGCACCACGCGATGAACCGGTAGCCTTCGCCAATGCGGCGCGCAAGGTCCGCCGTGTCGGGCTGCACGATGTGCAGGCCCATGGGCACGTCGTGGGCGCGCGCGGCGGCGGCGATGCGGTCCAGCGCGGCGAGAAAGTCCGGGTGGTCGAACTGCGCGGTAAGCCCCATGGAGCCGGAAAGGTCGTACGGCCCCACCATGATGGCGTCCAGGCGCGGGTGGGACAGGATGGCATCCAGGTTGTCCACCGCGCGGATGTGCTCGATCTGCGCCACGAACAGGGTGTCGCGGGCGGTTTCGTTCACGTAGGGCGTGAATTCGCGGCCGAAGAGGTTGGCCCGGCAGTAGCCCACGCCGCGCACGCCGGAAGGGCCGTCGGTGCGGGGGTACAGCGCCCAGCCGATGGCGGCGTCCAGCTGTTCGCGGGTTTCGATCATGGGAAAGATCAGGCCCCGCGCGCCGGAATCCAGCGATGCCTTGATGTCGGTCAGGGTGGCTTCGGCCACGCGGGCAAAGGGCGCGGCCCCGCCAAGCTCGATGGCGCGGAAGGCGTCCGGCAGCTGGCTGCGGGTGAAGGCGGCGTGCTCCAGGTCCACGGCCACCCAGTCGTAGCCGGACCGGCCAAGGATTTCGGCCACGTCGGTGGAAGGAATCTGCATCCAGGTGCCGATGGTGGCTTCGCCCCGGCGCATCTTTTCCCGAATGTCGCGTGCGGTGATCATGGTGGTTGCGTTCGCGTGCGGTGCGGCGGCAAAGCCGCCGGATGGTGTGGGGCGGGCGCGGTGGCGTCCGTCGAGGATGTGGGAACCGCGCGGGCCGGGCCAGGCAAGGTCGCGTAGGGGCGCGTCCCGTTGTGCCCGGTGCGTAAGGTCGCGTTCCGGTCATGCCGTGCAGCCGGTGGCGCGCCCCGTGGCCCGTTGTCCCGTGGCCCCCTTGTGCGGACCGCACCGCGCGGCCAGGCAGGGGGGCTTTTCAGGCCGTGGCAGTATATCCGCGCATGATGCGGGGTGCAATATGCCGGTAGTGTGCGGTAATGGTGTTCCGGTGCTGCGTGAAGGCGGCGCTACGCCCCGGACTTGCGGAACCGCCCCAGCGCCCGCTTGGCCAGCCCCCGCAGGTCCTGCCGGGTAAGGCCCACCAGTTGCGGCACGGCCAGCACCGCCCCGCCCACCAGTGCGGAATAGATCACGCCGGAAACGAAGAAGCGCACGATGTCCTGCGCGTCCCCCAGCCCCGTGGCAATGGTCAGGCTGCGGCAGGCCCACGCCGCCCCGGCCAGAAAGGCCAGGCACAGCGCCTGATGCGCCACGTTGCGCAGGTAGTTCAGCGGGATGATCCGCGAACTCATCCACAGCATGAAATTGACCGACAGGAACTGGACCAGCACCGTCTTTACCGCAAGGCCCATGGCCCCAAGGCCGAAGCCGAATTTGTCCGCCGGGGCCAGCAGCAGCCACGACAGGCCGAAGCCCAGTATGTATTCCGTCACCGCCATGTTGCGCATGGTGCGGGTGCGGCCCGTGGCGTAGAACACCGACCCGGCAAGCTGCCCGTAGGCCTGGTGCACCGGGTACAGGGCCATGATCTGCACCGGCAGGATGGCCGCCGCGTAGTCCGCCCCGCCAAAGATGCGCACCACCGCCGGGGCCTCCATGGCCGTGAAGCACGAAAAATAGCCCGCAACCGTGAACAGCAGCGGCGCAAAGCGGTCCATCAGCCTGCCCATTTCCGTCCGGTCGCCCTTGCCCCAGGCAATGGACAGCTCGCGCATGACCAGCGGCGTCATGGCCGAGACGAACAGGAAGCAGGCCATGCCCACCTTCTGCGACAGGGCAAAGAACCCCTGTTGCGCGCTGCCGTTGAAGGTTTGCAGCAGCCAGCGTTCCGCCACCAGGAATACGGTGGATGCCAGCGCCTGCACGAACAGCGGCGTGCTGTAGTCCGCAAATTCCCGCGTGTAGGCCCGCCGGGTTTCCCGGTCCATGCGAAAGCTTACCGTGGGCCAGCCCCCGCGCAGCACCATGGCGTACCCCACCGCCAGTGCGATCAGCGTCGCGTACTGGTGTGCGAACAGGGTGCCCATGTTCAGCCAGCCCAGCAGGAACAACGCCAGCAGCGCCCCCACGCTGGCCAGGTTCAGCACCGTGCGCGAAATTTCGCTGGAAACCGTCACCCCCAGCGCGTCGTTCATGGAGCGAAGTACCCGGCCCCACCACGACAGAAACGCCCACAGGGCCGCCAGCGGCACGATCCACGCGGGCACGTCCGGCAGCAGCCACTGCCCAAGCCCCGGCACGAACGCCGACAGCGAGAACAGCATGGTGACGGCCAGCACCAGCGCCGCCACCCGCACGTAGAACGACACCAGCCCGAATTCCTGCTGCCGCCGCGACAACGCGTTGTAGAAGCAGGTGGAGGTGCCCATGTCCAGGAACCCCGCGAACTGCTGGAACATGTTCGTGGCAAAGCTGTAGTTGCCGTACCCCGTGGGACCCAGGGCGCGCGGCAGCACCGCCTCCATGGTCAGGTACACCGGGATGGACGCCACGTTCGCCAGCAGCTTGAACGCGTATCGCTTGGCAAGGGTCTGTTGGGTCATGGGGTGGGGCTGGTTGGGGAAGAGTTACAGGGGGAAGGAACCTTTTGAAAAAGGTTCCTTCCCCCGGACCCCCATCCTCCCAAACTTTTCAAATGGGGGGATGAGAGCGGGAAATATGCCGTGCGTATGATGCGCGAGCGCATACACCGCATCGGGGAAAAAGGAAACGAGGGGCGGCGCGGGGGCTACGGCAACTGCCGTACCACACGGGCGGGCGTGCCTGCCACGAGGGTGGCGGGGGGCACGTCGCGGGTGACCACGCTGCCTGCGGCCACGATGGCCCCGTCACCGATGGTCACGCCCTTCAGGATGATGCAGCGCATGCCCAGCCAGACGTTGTCGCCTATGGTCACGTCGCGGTCGCGCTCGCAGGCCGGGGTGGTCAGGCGCGTTTCCGGCGGCCATTGGGCGTGGAAGTCGGAATCGGTGATCACGCAGTTGGGGCCGATCATGGTCCCCTTGCCGATGCGGATGGTGCGCGACCGGGCGGTGATGGCCGTGCCGTTCATGGTCACGCCGTCACCGATCAGGATGGCGGCGCTGCCCGCAAAGGTGCGCAGCCGGGTGGGCGCGTGGATGGTGGCGGATGTGCACCGCCGCGACGAGGAAATGATGCCCACCCCGCGCCCCAGTTCGATGCGGCTGCCCGGCCAGCGTTGCAGGATGATGGGGCCGCAGCACTCGCAGCCGCCGCCCAGCCGCACGCCGAACAGTGCGGCCTTCAGCCGCATGCGCACCGTGCCCCACAGGCAGGATGCGTTGCGATGCACGGCCATGCAGCCATAGGACACGATGTCGCGCGGGGTCAGCCCTTCCTCGCGAATCTTGCGCAGCGCCTTGGTGATGAATCCGCCCATGTCCCCGATCCTTCTGTGGATATCCGAGTTGGATTTCCATCCCCCAATTAAAAAGTTTGGGAGGATGGGGGTCTGGGGGAAGGAACCTTTTTTAAAAGGTTCCTTCCCCCAGAAAGTCTTGGCCCTTTGATATTCTCTTACAACCCGCGCAGCGCGTCCAGCCAGATGCCGTTGATGCTGCCGGGGGTGGTCATGGCGTACTGGGCGCACCAGTTGCGGCGGGCCTGCTGCACGGCATCGCTCTGCCACCAGCCCTGCACGTCGGGCCAGACGCGGCAGATGTGCGCGGCGGCGGCGTCGGGCGTGGCGTGGTGGATGCCCACGGCGGCCAGTTCGGCCAGCGCGGCAGCGGTTTCACGTCCCACGCGCCAGTGTTCGGGGTTCCAGTACAGCACGGTGGGGGTATTGGCGGCCATGGCCAGTTCCAGGGTGGTGCCGTGGTGGTCCAGCACCAGCAGGCGGCAGCCCAGCATGTGCTCGTCAAGGCTCCCTTCGCAGCGGCGCACGTCGGCAAAGCGGCGCAGCACCCACGGGGCGTCGTCCAGGCCGCTCATGGTCCGGAAATAGGGGCGGTACAGGGCGGATGCGCGCACATGGTCGGGCAGGGCGGCGAGAAAGCACGCCTTGTCGCGGCGGTAGTCCAGCCATTGCAGTGCCTGCGGTCGCGAATCCAGTCGGTAGGAGAGCAGGCTCATTTCCGCGCCTACCAGCACCAGTGCGCCGGTGCGGTCGGTATGGCTGTCCTTGATGCGGTCCAGCTGGCCGTGCGGCAGGGGCACGTAGTTGCCCCGGAACGGCGCGTGGCTGGTCCAGCCCCAGGTGACGAAGGCGTGCTGGCGATACTCGTAGTAGGGCACCACGGCGGATTCGCGGATGTGGCCGTAGTTGCCGCCGTGCTGGATGAACACCAGCCGCGCCCCGGCGGCGCGGTCCAGGGCCACGCGCATGCGGTAGGCGTCGTCGTGGTACGAGGCCACGTTGACCACGCGGGTGCGCGGGCGGCGCTGCCGCACGGTGCGGGGCAGGTGCTGCTGGCACAGGGCGCGGGGGATGGACGGCAGGATGATGTCGTCCGGCTCGAAGCGCCACACCGGCATGCGCCCCTTGAGCTGGGCCAGGGGGATGGTGCGGTCCTCGCTGGTGCGCGGCCCCAGCAGGGCCATGGAAAACGCCAGCGATTGCAGGGTGGAAAAGCCCTTGATGCGCGGAAACGGCAGCGCGTACAGCAGCCGCCGCGCAAGACCACGCAGGCCGCCTTCCGCGGGGGCGCCGGAATGGCGGGTGACCGGCTCGGCATGCACGGCCCGCCACGCGGCGGGCAACTGCGGTTCGAGGATGCGCGAGAACACCCACCAGTTGAACAACTGGTCCTGCGCGCCCGCCAGGATGAACTGGTGGCTGTCCTCGAAGGAAAAGGCGCAGTCGCCCGGCAGCAGGGGAACGTCCAGTTCCTCGCTGCCCCACAGGCGGATCATGTCCTGTACGCGGCGCTGGCGCTCGTGCAGCATCTGGCAGCACAGGGTCAGCCACGGGTACAGGGTCAGGTCCCAGAAGTCGCGCGGCAGGTCGGCGCCGTGGTGCGCGCCCAGGCGCAGGGCAAGGTCCGGGATGCGCGAAATGGCGTAGCTGTTGGCCTCGTCGATGGCGGCGGCCACCTCGTCGCCGGTGGCGTACGGGTCGGGGCCGAAGGTGAAGCGGGTGTCCCAGTCGGGAAAGGCGTCCTCGCGCCCGTGAAAACACCACGGCCCGGCCATCAAATGGGTGTCGGGGGTGGCATCGTCGGGGGCAACGGCAAGGACGAGGGTGCGGCGTTGGGTCATGTGCGGCTGCGCGTGGGGCGCGGTGTTTCGTGAAGGCCCGGCGGGGCGGCAAGTGGACCGGATGAAGGCCCGCCGGGCGGTCAGTGCGTTGTGCGGTATATGGAAGACGTCTGGTCAGTGATCGGAAAGGCTCCGGTTGCGCATCGGTTGCGCGCCCGTGGTGTCCGGCGCGTCCGGTTCATCAGCCAGTGATGTGCCGGTGCTTTTCCAGCCGGTTACTCCAGATGGCTCCACTGGAGCACGGTGTCTTCCGCGATGTCGGCGCGGGCGCGCTTGCCGAGCACCGCGTCGATCTCGCGCGGGCTCACGCCATGGGCCGGGCGCTTCCAGGTCAGGTCGTCGCGGGTGACCACGGCGCCTGCGGCGATGGGTCGCGCCG
>NZ_VSMK01000806.1 GCF_011682075.1 Nitratidesulfovibrio liaohensis | reverse complement strand
ATGCCCCGTGGGCGCCGCGCGATGGCGCGGCCCTTCGGCCGAAGGTGGCGGGGGCGTCACGGGGGCCTTGCGGCCCCCGCGCATCCGCCGGGCGTTCATGCAGGTGTGCACCAAGGCATGCACCTGGGCGAACGCCGTCCGCCTATTCCCATTCGATGGTGCTCGGCGGCTTCGAGGAGATGTCGTAGACCACGCGGTTCACGCCCTTCACCTCGTTGATTATCCGGCTCGAAATACGCTCAAGCAGTTCGGAAGGCAAGCGCGCCCAGTCCGCCGTCATGGCGTCCACGCTGTCCACGATGCGCAGGGCAATGACGTGCTCGTAGGTGCGGCCGTCGCCCATGACGCCCACGGTCTTCAGCGGCAGCAGCACGGCAAATCCCTGCCACACCTTGCGGTACCAGCCGGAGGACATCAGCTCGGCCTGCACGATCTTGTCGGCCTTGCGCAGGATGTCCAGGCGTTCCTCGGTGATTTCGCCGATGACGCGGATGGCAAGGCCCGGACCGGGGAAGGGATGGCGCCAGATGATGAAGTCCGGCAGGCCCAGCTCGCCCGCCACCTTGCGCACTTCGTCCTTGAACAGTTCGCGCAGCGGCTCGATGAGCTTCAGGTTCATCTTTTCCGGCAGGCCGCCCACGTTGTGGTGGCTCTTGATGACGGCGGAAGGGCCCTTGTGCGACACCGACTCGATGACGTCGGGGTACAGGGTGCCCTGCGCCAGGAAGTCCACGTGCCCGAGGGCCTTGGCTTCCTCGTCGAACACCTCGATGAAGGTGTAGCCGATGATCTTGCGCTTCTGCTCGGGGTCTTCCACGCCTTCCAGCTTGTCGAGGAAGCGGCGCTGGGCCTGCACGTACTTCAGGTTCAGGTCGAAGTGTTCGCGCAGGTAGTCCACCACTTCCTGACCTTCGTTCAGGCGCAGCACGCCGTTGTCCACGAAGATGCAGTGCAGGCGCTTGCCGATGGCCTTGTGCAGCAGCACGGCCACCACGGTGGAATCGATGCCGCCCGAAAGGGCGCATACCACGTGGCGGTCACCCACGGTTTCGGCCATTTCCTTCACCGCGCGCTCCACGAACGACGACATGGTCCAGTCGGCCTTCAGCTTGGCCACATGGAACAGGAAGTTGTTGATGATGCGGGTGCCTTCCTCGGTGTGGTGCACTTCGGGGTGGAACTGCACGGCGTAGATGCGGCGGGCGTCGTCGGCCATGGCCGCCACGTCCAGGGTGGAGGTGCGGCCCACCACGGCAAAGCCGGGCGGGGGCGTCTTGACCTTGTCGCCGTGGCTCATCCACACGCGGGTGGGGGCTGACTTGTCGATGCCGTCCCACAGCGGGCAGTCGCCCAGCAGGGTAAGATCGGCAGGACCGTATTCGCGGGTTTCCGAGGTGGCCAGCTGGCCGCCCAGGTTGTGCCCCAGAAGCTGCATGCCGTAGCAGATGGCCAGAACCGGCACGCCAAGCTCCAGCAGGCCCTTTTCCAGGGTGGGGGCATCGGCCTCGCCCACGCTGGCCGGGCCGCCGGACAGGATGATGGCGGCGGGCTTCATGGCGCGCACCTGATCCGCCGTGACGATGCAGGGGTGGATTTCGGAGTAGACGCCAGCCTCGCGCACGCGACGGGCGATGAGCTGCGTCACCTGCGAACCGTAGTCGATGATGATGACCTTGGTCTGTGCTTCCATGTGCTGTCCTCTGTCGCCCGCGCGGGGTGCTTCGGGCAATCGTGATATGCGTTGTGAGGCCGTGGTGTCTGGGGAGTAGCGGCTGCCCGATGACGCTCTTTTGCTCTTCGGCGTCACCGGGACATGCGCGGCGGGATTTTCGTTATCCGGCAAGGAAGGCGAGCCTTTTACGCAGGGAGCGTACTCTTTCGTACGTGACCGGAGTAAAAGACGATGCCTGACGACGCCGGAGGGCGAAAGGCCCGCCGCGGCGAGCGGCTAGTTATTGTCGATGCGGTAGTTGGGAGATTCCTTCGTGATGATCACATCATGCACGTGGCTTTCACGAAGCCCCGCCGCAGATATCTCCACGAACTGCGCCTTTTCCTGCAATTCCTTGATGTCCGCCGCGCCCACGTAGCCCATGCCGGAGCGCAGGCCGCCCACGAGCTGGTACAGGCTTTCGGCCACCGGGCCCTTTACGGGCACGCGGCCCACGATGCCTTCGGGCACCAGCTTCTTGCTTTTTTCCTGGAAGTAGCGGTCGGAGCTGCCTTCCTTCATGGCGTCGATGGAACCCATGCCGCGATAGATCTTGTACGAGCGGCCTTGGTAGAGAATGGTTTCGCCCGGGCTTTCGTCGGTGCCCGCAAACAGGCTGCCGATCATCACGGTGTCCGCGCCCATGGCGATGGCTTTCACCACGTCGCCGGAGAACTTCACGCCGCCGTCGGCAATGATGCAGCGGCCAAGCTCGCGGGCGGCGCGCACGGATTCGAGAATGGCGGTCACCTGGGGCACGCCCACGCCCGCCACGATGCGGGTGGTGCAGATGGAGCCGGGGCCGATGCCCACCTTCACGGTGTCGGCGCCCGCCTTCAGGATGGCCTTGGCTCCTTCGTAGGTGGCCACGTTGCCCGCCACCAGCTGGCACTTGGGAAAGGCGCCCTTGACCATCTCGATGGCGCGCAGCACGTTGCGCGAATGGCCGTGGGCGGAATCCAGCACCAGAAAGTCCACGCCCGCGCCCAGCAGGGCGCCCGCGCGTTCCTCGCAGTCCTTGCCGATGCCGATGGCCGCGCCCACGCGCAGGCGACCATTGTCGTCCTTGCACGAATTCGGGTACTTCTGGACCTTGTCGATGTCCTTCATGGTGATGAGGCCCTTCAGGCGATTGCCCTCGTCCACCACCAGCAGTTTTTCGATGCGGTGCGCGTGCAGCAGATCCTTGGCCTCGTCCAGGGTGGTGCCCACGGGCACGGTGACCAGGTTCTTGCTGGTCATCACCTCGCGCACCTGGGTGCCTTCCAGATCCTTGACGAAGCGCACGTCGCGGTTGGTCAGAATGCCCACCAGTTCCACCCCGCGCACCACCGGCAGGCCGGAGACGCGGTATTCGGCCATCAGCTCCAGGGCCTGGCGCACGGAATAGTCGGGGTCGATGGTCACCGGGTCGATGATCATGCCGCTTTCGGACTTCTTGACCCTTTCGACCTCGATGCGCTGGCGGTCCACGGGCATGTTCTTGTGGATGACGCCGACACCGCCGTTGCGGGCCATGGAAATGGCCATGCCGGAATCGGTCACGGTGTCCATGGCGGCGCTGAGCAGGGGAATGTTGAGGCGGATTTCGGGGGTGAGCCAGGTGGAGACGTCCACGAGGTCGGGGGTGACTTCGGAATAGCCGGGCTGCAGCAGGACGTCGTCGAACGTCAGTGCCTTGCACACGATCTTGCTCATGATCTCTCTCCGGGCGGGTTGGTTGGAGCGTCCGGGCCGCGCGGCTCCGGACCGTTTTCCCCGTCTGCCTCCGAACGAAGGGCGGGTCGTTGGGCTTGGCAGGTTTGACAAATATGTCAAAATTTAATCAACCATCATATCTGTCCAGGTGACGGATTGTCAAGAATCGGGTTGTTTCCCCAATCAGTGACAGGTGGGCGGGGCATGAAGGACGCGGGGTGCGTTTCGTCACGTCATGGCCTGCCCGTGCGGCGTCAGGCGTTGGCATCATTGCTGTGCTTCGCATGCACGGAAGGGGCGGTGGTCCGCCCCTTCCGGTGTGAGTCGTCATGTTGCGGGCCGATGGCCTGCTATTGCTTCTTGTCCTGCTGTTTCTTGTCGCCGTGCACGGCGGATTCCAGTTCCTGCCGGGCCTGCGCCTTGAGGTCTTCCGGGGCCTTGGCGTCTTCGATGATGGCCTTGAGGTGGGCATTGCCCTTGGCTTCGGCCTTCAGGTAGTGGCGGTACAGGATGCCCAGGTTGTAGCGCGCGGCGGGCTGGGGATCGATTTCGATGAGCCGCTCGAAGGTTTCCGCCGCCTTCTCGAAAGACTGTTGCTGATACTGGGCGATACCCAGCATGTACAGCGGCTGCGGGTCGGCGGGCGAAGCCACCACGGCGCGGGCCAGGAAGCCTTCGGCGCGCGCCCAGTCGGAATGATCCAGAAAGTGCTGGCCAAGGGCGAACAGCGCGCCCGCGTCGTTGGGGTTCTGCTGCACCTTCTGCATCAGCGCGGAAACGATTTCCATCTCGCCGTCGTGTTCGCCCGCCTGTTCCTGCGCGGCGGGGCCGCGCCCCTGCTGCACCAGCGACGGGTTGGACAGGCGGTACAGGAACGAGGCGCCCAGCATGGCGGCCAGGCCAACGCACACGGCCAGCAACACCAGTTTGCGACCGCCGTCCAGCGGATTCATGGTCAGGGTGCTATTTGTCATCGCCAAGCATCTCCATGTGGCGGATGCGCCGGTCCAGGGTCTGTTGCGCGCGGGCCATCAGGAACAGGTAGGCGCCGATGCCGAGCCACACGGCCGCGTTGGCGACCAGGAGCCATTGGGTGCTCTCCATATTTTTTCGAACCTCCTGCCTTTTGCAAGGCTAGATGGTGGTTTCCGTCGCAAGCACGTCGATGCGTGCCGCCATGCGCCGCTGCGCCGCGCGCAGCCAGGTCAGCGCCACCCACAGAAAGCCGAAGGCGACGATGCAGGCGATGACGGTGGTCTTCATTTCCGCTTCCAGTCCCCCGCCCTTGGATGCGAATACGGCGGGGTGGATGGAGCGCCACAGCCGGGCGGACAGGAACACCAGCGGCACGTCGAGGAAGGCCACGATGCCCACCACGGCGGAGACGGTGCCCAGCCGCTCGCGCGGCAGGTCGAGGGTGCGCAGCACAAGGTAGCCCGCGTACACGAACCACATGACCAGGGTGGTGGTCAGACGCGGATCCCACGTCCACCACACGCCCCAGGAATGGCGGCCCCAGATGGAGCCGGTGATGAGGGCAAGGCCGCTGAACAGCACGCCCACTTCGGCGGCGGCGCCGGACAGCGCGTCCCACTTCCAGTTGCGGGTGCGCAGAAAGGCGATGCTGGCCACGAACACGGTAAGGAAGCTGATCAGCGACCACCACGCCAGCGGCATGTGAAAGTAGAATATCTTCTGCACGATGCCCATGGTCTGTTCCACGGGGGCGTACACGAAGATCATGTATTGGCAGAGCGCGAGGGCCAGGCCCGCGACAATCCCGACAAGGGGCATCACGGGGGAAAGCCGGTTCGTTTGCATGGGTGCCTCGCTGCCGCCTGGGCGGCATTGTATTTCTTTTCCGGGGGAAGGGACCCTTTGAAAAGGGTCTCCTTCCCCCGGACCCCCATCCCCCCAAACTTTTTATAAGGGGATGTTCAAAGTTCACTACTTGTCCGGAATCGGACCGCGAAGCGGGCCGGTTCCGAAAATGGGGTCAAGGGGGCGTGCCCCCTTGCGGGGGCCAGGGGGCAGAGCCCCCCGATCAGTTGCTTTCAGCTATTCTTCCCCGCCGTACACGAAGGGAAAGAGCACGATGCCCGCGCCAAGGAACAGCGCGTCGAAGGCGGCCACCAACCCCAGCCACGATTCCACCCCTTCGGGGATGTCGTCGGCGAAGGCGGCTGCGCCCACCCGGATGCCCGCTAGCAGCACCGGGACCAGCAGCGGAAACAGCACGATGCTGAGCAGCGATTCGCGGGCGGCCTGCCCTTGCGACAGCGCGCCCAGCAACGCGCCAAGGGCCACGATGCCCACGTCCGCCAGCAGCACGGTGGCCAGGCCCACGTGCCACAGGGGCGACACGGTCTGGCCAAGGAAGACGATGGCGGCGGGCAGGAACACGGCCTGGGCGCAGAGCAGCAGGGTAAACCCGGCAATGCCCTTGCCCAGCCACACCGCCTGTACCGGCACCGGGGCCAGCAGCAGTCCGAAGCGGGCGCCGTTGGCTTCCTCGATGGCGAACAGGGTATTGAAGATGAGCACCTGACAGAAGGCGGACGCCAGCCAGAAGATGGCGGCGGCCCCCTGCGGGCCCATCACCTCGCCCACCCGCTGCGACAGACTGAACACGAAGATCAGCAGCAGTCCCAGCAGCAGGGCCTGGACCAGGCCGGTGCCGCGTGACAGCAGCAGGCGCAGGTCTTTCGATGCGATGGCAAGGGCGGCGCTCAGCATGCCACGGCCTCCGGAACGTAGTCGGCGGCGGGGCCGCTGTATACCACGCGCTTGTCGGCAATGGCCAGCACCCGGTCGGCCCGGGCAAGGTCTTCGGCCACGGAATGGCTGATCCAGACGATGCCCGCGCCCCGGTCGCGCGCAGCGGCGATTTCGCGGTGCAGGATGGCCATGGACCGGGTGTCGAGTCCGGTGCCCGGTTCATCAAGCAGCAGCAGCGACGGCGACAGCAGCAGCACCCGTGCAAGGTTCAGCCGCTGGGCCATCCCGCGTGAAAAGCCGCCCGCCCGCTCGAAGGCGAAGCGTTTCAGCTCCATGCGCTCCAGGGCGGCCAGCAGGGCTTCTTCGGAGCAACGCTCCTGCGCAAGGCCGTGCAGACGCGCCCAGAAGGCCAGGTTCTCGAAGGCGGTGAGTTCGGGATAGATGAACGTCTGGTGGCCAAGGTAGCCAAGGGCTTCGTCAGCGATGCCGCGCTCCACGCTGCCCACGCTGGGCCGGGAGAGCCCGGCCATGAGCTTGAGCAGCGTGGACTTGCCCGCCCCGTTGGGACCGGCCAGCAACGTGACCGTGCCGGGGGACACCTCGAACGAGACGTCCTTTATCACCAGCCGGTTGCCGTAGAACTTGGCGACCTTGGTCAGCCGCAGCAGCATCATGCCTCCTGCCCGTCTCCGGTGTCGTCGTCCTCGTCGCGCGACGAGGACGGACGGCGAAGCCCCAGAAAGGGCGCGATGCACATCAGCGTGCCGCCGATCCACACCCAGTTCACCAGCGGGTTCACGCTGATCTTGAGGGTGGCGGCACCTTCGGCATCCACGCCCAGCAGGGTGGCATACAGTTCGTCGCCAAGGCCGAAGATGGTGGCCGCCTCGGCATAGGCCTGACGGTCGAACTTGGCGTACAGGCGGCGTTGGGGCGACAGCACGCCCACGGGCGCGCCCTCGCGGGTGACGTTCAGTTCGGCCTCGATGAAGATGTAGCCCGCGCCTTCACCCTCGTACAGGTTCACGTAGCGCAGGTCGTACTTGCCCAGCTTTACCGTGGCGTCACGGGGAATCTCCACTTCCTGTTCCAGCTTGTACGGGCCGGAAAATGCCACGCCCAGCACCATCAGGGCCAGGCCCAGGTGCACGCCGTGCGCGGCCAGCGAGGCGTTGTTGCGCCGGACGTGAGCCTCTGTGGTGAGCAGGATGATGATGCCCGCCACGCAGGCCGCGCCCGCGCCCGCGCCCAGCGCGGCCATGGGCATGCGGTAGGTGTACCAGGTCATGGCGGTGACGGCGGCCATCACTCCCAGCACGGCCAGGAGCTTCGGCATGCTGCGCACGCCGCCCTTCCAGCCCAGCCAGGGGCAGATGGACAGCAGCACGGCAATGCCCGCGAACAGCGGCAGGCAGACCCGGTTGTAGAAGGCTGGTTCCAGCCCCATGGGCTTTTCGACCCAGAACTTGCTGAACACGGGCCACATGGTGGCGACAAGGATGATGGCGGAAAGGGCCAGCAGCACCCAGGCCACCAGCACCAGGAATCCTTCGCGGCTGTCGATGCCGGAAAGGGGTTTGGCGTCGTCCTTGCGCCAGATCAGCGTGACCGCCACGGTAAGCGCGGTGGATGCAAGGATGAAGATCAGCAGCGGACGGCCCACGCCGCCGTCGCCGAAGGCGTGCAGCGAATCCACCACCCCGCTGCGCACCAAGTAGGTGGCGAAGAAGGCGGAGATGGTGGTCAGCGCCATGAGCAGGATGTTCACGCGGTGCAGCTTGCCGCGCCGCGACTCGATGACCGAGGTGTGCAGGAACGCGGTGGAGACCAGCCACGGGATGAGCGAGGCGTTTTCCACGGGATCCCATGCCCAGTAGCCGCCCCAGCCCAGTTCCATGTACGACCACCAGCCGCCCAGCACGATGCCTGCGGTCAGGAACAGCCATGCCGTCAGTGTGAAGGGCCGGGAAATGCCCGCCCACGCGCCCTCGCGGCCATAGCCGTTGCTCATGGCCTGGGCCAGCGCGAGACAGCCGGGGATGGCGAAGCCGCCGTAGCCCAGAAAGAGCAGCGGCGGGTGGAAGATCATGCCGGGGTTCTGGAGCAGCGGGTTCAGGCCGTTGCCGTCGGCAGGGGCCGGGGCGGCGGTGAGAAACGGGTTGCTCCACGCGGTGAGGATGAGCAGGAAGAAGGCCATGACGGACAGGAAGAACAGCCAGTACCACAGCTTGGTCTGGGGGCTGAGCTCGCGGTAGCCGCCGGTAAGGGCGAAGATGACCCCGAACAGGGCCACGGACCAGCCCCAGAACAGCATGGATCCGGCCTGACCGGCCCAGAAGGCCGTCATGCGGTAGAACAGCGGCAGTGCGCGGTCGGTGTAGCTGGCGACGTAGACGAGCGAGAAGTCGAAGTTGACAAGGGCGTGCAGCAGCACCACGGATGACAGGGTCATGAACCCGGTCAGCATCAGGTGCGCCTTTTCGATCCACGGCAGCGCCGTGGAACGCCCTTGCCACAGTTGCGCGGCTGCCGCCCCGGCAAAGAAGAGGGCGAAAAGCAACGACGCGACAAGCAGCAAGTATGCGGAAAGGTGCATGAAGTCTCCTGCCGATATGTGAGGGATGCGCGGCCCGGCGCGGGGTGCGACCGGTAGCGGAGGCCGGATGACGCCGGGCACCGCCCGTCTTCCGGGGGGGAACCCGGCGCGGTGACACGGGAGGGCGGAATCCCCGTCATGCCGTGTGTCCAGGGCGTGTGCCCACACGTAGGTTTCCGGGTGCGCGGGCGCAGGTGCGCGACACGTGCCGACAAGGCCATCCGTCAGCCGCAGGGCCGTTACGGAAGGCTGGCCGGTCCGCGCCGCGTCAACCGCCGGGCATCATCCCTTACGGTTTTCTTTTTCGTATTTCGAGGGACACTTGGTCATCAGCGTCTTGGCGCGGAATTCAGCGGCGGCTCCGCCCTGGGGCATGCCGCCTTCCACGATGACCTCGACGCCTTCCTTGAAGGTGTCGGGCACGGCACCGCGGTACATCACCCGCACGGTCTGCCCGGGGTTGTCCTTGTCTTCAAGCAGAAAGCGCACGCCCGGCCCGTCGTCCAGCTTGGCAATGCCCTGGGTGGCAACCGTGCCGAACATGCGGATGGACTGCAACTTTTCCGAGGGCATGGCGAGGGCTTCCGAAACGTTCAGGAAGTACACGCTGTTCTGGGAAAAGCCCGAGAATACCAGATAGCCCACCCCGCCCAGAAACAGGGCGAGGGCCACGAGGTACAGGCTTTTACCGTTCTTCTTCGACATGTGTGGTCCTTGTGTGGCTTCCCGGTTTTTCCGGCAGCCCGGTGGGCCGGTGCTGCCCGGAAGGGGCGGGAAGCGCGCCGCCGCATCGCGCGGGATTGGGAGGGCTGAACCCACCCAAGCCGTCACCGGAAGGGGCGTCCCTTTGGTCGCGCGGGCGCGTTCGTGGTGCAGGCGCCGATGGCGCCGCGCGGGCAGCTGGCGTGGCCGCCCGCATGATCTGCCGGTCCGTGACCGGCCGCGAACTGTGTATCTTCTCGCGGCACCGTGTGGCGGTGCCGGATTGCATCGGAGGCGTTGCCGCCGGATTCATCGGGGAATACGACGGGCGGTACCGGAAAAAGGTACCGCCACCCTACGGAAATGTCGCGTGCGGCTGCATTCGGCATACGGCGTTTCCGCCGTCGTGGCAAGGGGGTAGCGCTGGTGCAAAGGCTTTCACAACAGGGCAGGGTTCAGGGTAACCCGCCGGAATCAAGGTGGATGCGCAAGGTTGCATAAAGGCTAACAGTAATCATTCCTTGTTTTGTGCCAGTTCCGCACGGCGTCGCCGGGCCAGTTCCTGCAAATCGTCCACCCGGTCGGTTTCATCCACGATTTCGCGCCCCAGTATTTCTTCCAGCACGTCTTCCAGCGAAATGACCCCCGCAAGGCCGCCGTACTCGTCCAGCACCACGAACAGGTGGGTGCGCGCATCCAGAAACTGCAACAGGGTGCGGTCCAGGGTCTGGGTGTCCGGCACGAAGTGCACCGGCTGCATCACTGCGGACAGGCGCAGCGTGTCGTTGTCTTCGGCCACTTCCTTGAGCACCCGGCGGCGGGTGACAATGCCCACCACGTCCTCGTTGTACTCGCCCCACACCGGCACCCGGCTGTAGTGCCAGAAGTCCGGCTGTTCGTGCGCTTCGGCCACGGTCATGGCGGCAGGCAGCGAAAAGACCACCGTGCGCGGGGTCATGATTTCGTGTACCCGCTTCTGGTCCAATGACAGGATGTTGCGGATGGACAGTTCTTCATACGGCTGGATGCGCCCGGCCCGGCGCGACAGGCTGACGATGGCCCGGATGTCGTCTTCCGTGGCGTGGGGCGCCCCGCCGCCCGGCGGGGTGAACAGCCGGGTGATGCGCCCGCCCAGCCAGATGATAGGCATCAGCAGCGCCACCAGCACGCGCACCGGACGGGCCACGTATTCCGACAGCGGACGCGCATAGGCCACCCCCACGGTCTTGGGGATGATCTCGCCCAGAATCAGGATGAGCACCGTGAACCCGGCGGCAAAGGCGGCCATGTGCTCGTCGCCCAGCACGTCCGCCGCGTAGGCCCCGGCAATGGCGGCACCCGCCGTGTTGGCCACGGTGTTCAGGGTGAGCACGGCGGTGATGGGCTGCTCGATGCGCGAGCGCAGTTCGAACAGCACCTGCCCTGCCTTGCGCCCCGATTTGCGCAACTGCTCCACGTGGCTCCATGGCACGGAATACAGGATGGCCTCCGTGACGGAGCAGCAGGCCGAAATGATGAGCGAAAGCGCAACGGCCACGGTAAGCGCAAGCATGCAATGTCCTGTGCGCCGATACGCGGCGTACGTGTGGGGGGTGTGCCGTTCCTGCCCGTCCCGTCGTTACGGCGGCGGAACCGGCAGATGGTGCGGCGGACGGCGGCCCGGTGTTTCTGTCGGGTTGCCGCAATGCTACAACCTAAGCGGCCCGGCGTCGAATGGCAACGCATGGCCGCCGATTGCTCGGTGGTGCGCCGCCGCCTTGAAAAATGTGGCCCGCCGTGCCACAAGTTGCCCCACCATGAACCGGGCATCAACCACCATCGCAATTCCCGGCGCCGTGTTGCTTGACCGCGACGGCACCGTCATCGAGGACCGCCACTACCTGTCGGACCCTTCCGGCGTCACGCTGCTGCCGGGCGCGGCCCGTGGGCTTGCCGCCCTTGCCGCCGCCGGGGCACGGCTGTTTCTGGTCACCAACCAGTCGGGCATCGCCAGGGGCTACTTCACCGAGGCAGACCTGCACGCCTGCAACGCCCGGTTGGATGAATTGCTGGGGGAACACGGCGTGTCGCTGGCCGATACGGCCTTCTGCCCGCACGGCCCGGACGACGGCTGCGCCTGCCGCAAGCCCGCACCGGGCATGTGGCTGACCCTGCGCGACCGGCACGGACTGTGCGCCGCCGCCACCGC
>NZ_VSMK01000805.1 GCF_011682075.1 Nitratidesulfovibrio liaohensis | reverse complement strand
CGTCACCGCCTGCCACGACCTGTCCGACGGCGGCCTGGCCGTGGCCCTGGCCGAAATGGCCGTGGGCGGACGGCTGGGCGCCCGGTGCGACATCGCAGCCGTGCCCGCCGTATGCGACATGACCGCCACGGAACTGCTGTACTCCGAATCGGCCAGCCGCCTGCTGGTCACCGTGAAGCCGGGCAACGCCGCCGCCTTCGAGGCACGCTTTGCCGGGGCCGCCTGCGCCTGCATCGGCGAGGTGACGGCGGACGCGATCCTTGCCGTCACCGCGCAGGGAGCCCCCCTGCTGGCGGAAGGCGTGGAAGGGCTGGCCCGTTCGTTCAAGGCCACCTTCGACTGGTAGCCGGGGGTTGCCCGACGTGTCCTTTTGATCGTTGGGGACCGCCTCTGAGAAACAACAGACTGAAAACACACGCTTCCACCACGGGGCGGGCCGCAAGGCCCGCCCCGTTTGCCTCGCCCGGCCCGTTTGCCAGGTTGGCCTCGCCTGTCTGGTCCGGTCCGCTTCTTTGCCCCGCTGTGTCACCTTGCGTTCAGGGTATGATTTGCTGTGGCGCACGGCAAAAAAGCGTGCCAAGATAATGGCAGCTTCCCACGGCCGCAGCCCGGTCGTAAAGCCGTCCGTGCCAGGAGTCGCCATGCGGCCGCACATGTACTCCATCCGCGTCACTCTGGTCTGGGTCGCCCTTCTGGCGGCACTGCCCTCGTTCGGGGTCATCCTGTATGATTCCCACCGTCTCGCCTCGCAACTGAAGGCCGAGGCGGTGGCCTCGGTCACCCGGGCGGCCAGCAGCATAGCCGCCCTGCAAGACCGCGTGGCCGACGGAGCCCGCCAGACCCTGACCATCCTGGCCGCCCTGCCCGACGTGCGCCGACTGGACCCGGCCGCCTGCGAGTCGGTGTTCCGGGAGGCGCTGGCCGGGAACACCGCCCTGCTGAACCTGCTGGCCCTCGACGCCAACGGCGACCTCGTCGCCTCTGGCCGTCCGCTCCCGCCCGCGCCCGGCCGGGTCCCGTACAATCTCGCGGACCGCCTCTACTTTCGCACGGCGATGCGCGACAAGCGCTTTGCCAGCGGCGAATACGTGGTGGCGCGCACCCTGCACGAGGCCACCTTTCACTTCGCGCTGCCCCTCGTGGACGGCGAGGGCCGGGTGCACGGCGTGCTGGCCGCGCCCATGCGCCTGGACCCCTACGGCGGCCTCTTCGACAAACTGAACCTGCCCCCCGGCTCGGTGCTCAGCGTGACCGACCACCGCGGCATCCGCCTGGCCTACCACCCGCGCAATGACGCCAACCCCGTGGGCAAGCCCATCCGGGCAGAGGTTCTTGATAGCCTGCACGCCATGCCCGACGAGGGGCTGTTCACCCGCGAAAGCTCCGACGGCACGGTGCGGCTGTATGGATTCACCCGCATCCGCCTGTACCCGGAATCCGCACCCTATCTGAATGTGATGGTAGGCATTCCCGAAGAGGCCGTGCTGGCTCCGATGCGCGCAGCCCGCAACCGTGCCCTGCTGCTGCTCGGCGGCGCCATGGCGGTAACCCTGGCCGTGGCTTGGGGCATCGGTGGCAGACTGCTGGCCCGGCCCCTGTCGCACATCGCCGCCACTGCCACCCGTATCGGTGAGGGGCAGTTGGGGGCTCGCACCGGCATCCGCCACGACATGGGCGAAATCGGCCAGCTGGCCTTCAGCGTGGACACCATGGCCGCCATCCTCACCAGCCGCCAGCACGAGCGCGAGGCCTTCACCGCCGAACTGCGCGACAACGAGGCCCGTTACCGCGCCTTGTTCGACAACGCCATGGACGCCATCCTGCTGGCCGACGCGGATACCGGCCTCATCCTGGACGCCAACCGGGCGGCCCAGCAGATATTCGGCTACTCCCGCGATGAACTGGTGGGGATGCACCAGCGCCAGCTGCACCCGGACCGGACGCACCGCAACGGCTTCGGGGGGCGCTTCAACACCCTGCGCGAACAGCCCCAGGAAATGCCTGCGGAAATGCCCATGCGCACCAAGGCGGGCATCGAACGCGACATGCTGGTGAAAGCCAGGGTGATGCGCGTGGGCGACCGCGAGGTGGTCGTGGGCATGTTCCACGACATCACCGAACGCAGGCAGTCGGAACAGCAGCTACGCGAGGTGGAGGCCCGCTTCCGCTCCATCGTCGAAGGCGCGCCGCTTGGCCTCTTGCTGCTCACCCTGGACCAGGCCGAGCACCTGCGCATAGAAGCGGTGAACCCCACGGCCGACACGGCCCTGCTCATCACCGGGCGGGGCATGCTGGGGCGACGGCTGACCGAAGCCCTGCCCGGCATCGCCGCCACCAACCTGCCCACCATCTTCGGCTCCATCGCCGGCAAGGGCGGGGCGTTCAGCGTCACGGCCCATGCCAGCGCCGGATGGCTGCCCGCCGGGTGGGCCTTTGTGGACCTGTGGGTGTTCCGCACCGGCAACCGCCAGATCGCGGTCATGTTCGCCGACGTCACCCAACGCACCCGCGCCGAGGACGAACTGCGCCAGACCAGGGATACGGCGGAAAAGGCCAACCGCTCCAAGTCGGAATTCATCGCGATGATGAGCCACGAGGTACGCACACCCGTCAACGGCATCATGGGCATGCTGCAACTGCTGCGCGGCAACCATCTTTCCGGCGACCAGGAAGACTGCGTGGACACCGCCCTGAGCGCCAGCCGCAACCTGCTGCGCATCCTCGACGACATCCTGGACATCTCGCGCATGGAGGCAGGCGCGCTGCCGCTGGTGGAGGAACCGTTCTCCATGGCCCAGGTGACCGAACCCGTGCATGCCATGCTGGTACCCCAGGCCCGGGCCAAGGGGCTGGGTTTCGAGATACTGGCCGCCCCGGACCTGCCCCCGCTGTTCACGGGCGATGCCGGGCGCATCCGCCAGGTGCTGGTGAATCTGGTGTCCAACGCGGTCAAGTGCACCGACACGGGTGAAGTCCGGGTGGAAATATATCCGCTGTCGCGCTGCGGACAGCCGGAGCGCACCTGCGTCCACGTGGCGGTCATCGATACGGGCATCGGCTTTGCGCCGGAGCGGCTGCGCACCCTGTTCGAAAGCTACGCCACGGGCAACGCGGCCACGGCGCGGCCCGGCGGTACGGGCCTGGGACTGGCCATCGTGCGTCGGCTCACCCTGCTCTTGGGCGGTACCATCTGCGTGGCCACCGGCCCCGGCGAGGGAACCGAATTCCACATCACCCTGCCCCTGCGCGTTGAAGAGGAGCGCCCCGAGGGGCACCGCGCGGTGCGTCGGGCCGCGCCGACAGGCGCAGCATTGGGCACATCGGCGGGCACTGCACCGGACGCCCCACCGCGCGTGGCGATGCCTGCCCCGGAAGCGGGCCGTGGTTCCGACACTCCCCTGGCTTCCTCCCAGGCGGCAACACCCCCGGTGGCGGGCACGGCCAAGGATCAGGCGCCGGATGCCGCCGGAATGCCACCGCGCATTCTGGTGGTGGATGACGACGAGGTGAACCTGATAACCGCGCAGCGACTGCTGACCCGGCTGGGCTACGCGGCAGACCGCGCCGCCTCCGGGCGGCAGGCCCTGGAAATGCTGGCCCGCGACCGTTACGACGCGGTACTCATGGATATCCAGATGCCCGACATGGACGGCATGGAGGTTACCCGGCACATCCGCATGCGCGAGGCCGTGAACCCCGGCACCACCCCGCCGTGGGTGCCTGTGCTGGCACTGACCGCCCACGCCATGCTGGGCGACCGCGAACGGTTCCTGGCGGCGGGCATGAACGATTACCTGGCCAAACCCATCGAAATAGATCAACTGGACGCCCAATTGCGGGCCCTACTGCAAGACCAGTCGAACCGCCCGCCACGCAGCCAGGCATAGCCCCTTTGCAGAACGGGCGGGCTTCTGCCTGCCCCTCTTGCGCCGTGCGCGCCCGTCTCCCGCACCGGCGTTGCGCGCCCTGCAACGTGCCCTGCCAAGCATAATCCAACTGCACGCACAACCTGCATTTTTCCCCGACCCAGCTTGACGCAACCCCGTCCCTTGGGTACAGCGAAAGCAAACAAGAACGGCGTTATACCGAATCTTGTCGGCACGCGGCGGGGGGATGGCCTGAAGTCGGGCAGAGCCCTGCCCCCATGCGCGGCACGCTGCTTCTGCGTCTGCCGCCATCACGCGCGCCGACCACCCATTGGCACGCCGCCCCGGGCACCGGGGCGGGTACCCTGCGTGTTCACGCCACAGGACAAACCGGGGGGGTCGCATGCTGTTCACCCGTTCGCTGGGCGCCAAGGTGCAAATGCTCGTCGTGGGCACCGCGGTCATGGTCTTCGCGGCGTTGTTCCTCACCAACTCCTACTGGCAACGGGAAACCACCCTCCACCTCATCCACGATTCCTCCGCCCGTACCGCCCAGATCCTGCTCGAGGCCATCAACGACCCCATGTCCAAGGGCAACGACGAAGGCACCGAGGAAAAATTCAACGCCATCGCCGCGCGCTACCCCACCGTCAGCGTGCACCTTGCCGACTTTAGGGGCGCCATCACCTATTCCACCCGGCACGAGGCCATCCGCAAGCCCATGAAGGACGTGGTGCGCGACCCGCGCTTTGCCGCGCGCTTCGACACGGCGTTGCAAAAGCCGGTGGACGAGGGGCAACTGCTGGAACTGGGCGGCGTGCCGTACTACACCGAGATCAAGACCATCCCCAATGCGCCGGAATGCCATCACTGCCACGGTGCCAGCCAGCCCATCCTGGGGGCCATGGTCATGCTGCAGGACATCTCCGCCGACGCGGCCCTGCTGCGCAGCCGCCAATGGCAGGGGGGCGCCCTTTCGCTGGCGGGCATGCTGGCCCTTACCGCCGTGCTCTCGCTGTTCATGCGCCGGGCCGTGGTGGGCCGGGTGCGCACCATTGCCCAGGTGAGCAGCGAGATCGAACGCGGCAACTACGCCGTGTCCTTCACCGACGATTCCCGCGACGAGTTGGGCGTGCTGTCCGCCAATCTGGCGGCCATGGTCTCCACCATTCGCAACCAGCTGGAATACAACAAATCCGTACTTGGCGGCATCATCGTGCCGCTGGCGGTCATGGACAAGGCGGGGCGCATCGAATTCGCCAACCAGCCCATGTGCGCCATCCTTGGATCCGCGTGCAAGGACCTGATGGGACTTTCACTGCGCGAGGTGCTGGAAAAGGGCGGGCAGGACTGCACCCTGCAATGCGACCCGGTGGCCCAGGTACTGTCCACCGGCACCAGCACCAGCGGCATGCTGCGCTACGTGCGGCGGGACGGGGTGGGCTTTCCGCTGCACTACGAGGCGTCGCCCCTGCGCGACACCGCCGGACAGGCCGTGGGGGTCATCGCCGTGATGATCGACCTGACCCAGGAGGAAGAGGACAAGGTCCGCATAGAGACCCAGCGCCGCAACCTGCTGGAAGTGGCCGAGGAAGTGACCGGGGTGGCCCGCGCCCTGTCCGATGCCGCCGGTGAACTTTCCGTGCGCATGGGCGAACTGGCCCGCAACGTCGTGGAATCCACCGACGAGACGGCCCAGGTGGCCACGGCCATGGACGAAATGAACGCCACGGTGGTGGAAGTCACCCGCAACGCCTCGGCCACGGCAGAGGCCGCCGACCTTGCCAACCACGAGGCGCAGCAGGGCGGCAGCGAAATGCAGGCCACCGTGGCCGAAACGCGCCAGGTGGCCGAACGGGCCGCCGGGCTGGCGACCTCGCTCAACGATCTGGCGGCGCGGGCCGACAATATCGGCCGGGTCATCGACGTGATCAACGAAATCGCCGACCAGACCAACCTGCTGGCGCTGAACGCCGCCATAGAGGCGGCCCGCGCCGGGGATGCCGGGCGCGGATTTGCCGTGGTGGCCGACGAGGTGCGCAAACTGGCCGAAAAGACCATGACCGCCACCAAGGAAGTGGAGCACGCCATCAAGGACATCCAGACCGGCACGGCCCAGGCCGTGGACGAGATGACCCGCACGCGCGGCCAGGTGGAAGCCACGGCGGACAAGGCCGAAGGCACCGGCGAGACTTTGGGGCGCATCGTGCGGCGGGCCGTGAACATCGCCGACATGGTGCGCAACATCGCCACCGCATCGGAACAGCAATCGGCCACCAGCGACGAGATCAACCGCAACGTCACGCGCATCAACGACCTGTCGCGCGACATCGCCGAGCGCATCCACACGGCGGAGGCCTCCATCAACGAGGTGTCCGGCATGGCCCGGCGGCTGGGCGAACTGGTGGAACGCTTCCGTCAGTAGGGGCCGGACCGCGCCCAGCGCCCCCGCAGGCCCAGGGTGCAGGCGGAATTTCGCGCAGTCTTTCCGCCAGTTCGCGGAGAATGATTGAACAGTCCACCGACCTGATGTATAGGTGGCAATACCGCATGTTCCCTCCGTGCCCTCCTGCGGCACGCCCCAAGCGGGCGCACCCCGCACCGGCGGCCCCGGCCCCCTGCGGGGCGGCACGGGACACCACGGAGCAGGAACGCGCGGGAGCGACGAGACATCCACGGTCACCCCGGACCGCCAGCACGAATGCGGGCACCTGGCACCGCACGAACATCACCGGGCCGATACAGGCCCCCAAGATCCTTCAAGGAGGCATCCCGTGCCGAACATGCTCGAAGTCTACAAATGCGTTCACTGTGGCAACATCGTTGAAGTCATGCACGCCGGCGGCGGCGACCTGGTCTGCTGCGGCGAACCCATGAAGTTCATGAAGGAAGGCACCAGCGACGGCGCCAAGGAAAAGCACGTGCCGGTCATCGAAAAGACCGCCACCGGCTACAAGGTGAAGGTCGGCTCCGTGGCCCACCCCATGGAGGAAACCCACTGGATCGAGTGGATCGAACTCATTGCCGACGGTCGCAGCTACACCAGGTTCCTGAAGCCCGGCGACGCCCCCGAGGCCGAATTCTGCATCCAGGCCACCGAAGTTTCCGCCCGCGAATACTGCAACCTGCACGGCCACTGGAAGGCGTAAGCCAGTCCCCGCGATGCGCCCGGCAGGCACAGTCCCCCGCCGTTCCCGGCGGTCAGCAGCCTGATGTCAGGCAGCGGCGCGCGCTCGCAACGCAACCACCCGACAACGAGGAACGAATCATGAAGAAGTACGTCTGCACCGTTTGCGGTTACGAGTACGATCCCGCCGAAGGCGACCCCGACAACGGCGTGAAGCCCGGCACCGCCTTCGAAGACGTGCCCGCCGACTGGGTGTGCCCCATCTGCGGCGCGCCCAAGTCCGAATTCGAACCCGCCTAGGGAGTTCGAGCTTCCGACCGACAGGGGAGGCCGCGCCGCCGCAGGGTGGCGCGCCTCCCCTTTGCGTCCGCGCCTTCGGGTTTCGCAGAGGCGACACGCCGGCGCCGTCCGCAGCCAGTACAGACGGCTACACGAGCAGGTGCCAGCCCGGCACCCGGATGCCCGCGCGCCAGCCCGCACCACGCATCAGGCATCGCCCCCCTTGCCCCACCCCCGGAATTTACTTACTCCTTTGGTCAGCCCTCTTGCGCATGCTCGCCGGCATGCCGCGCCCCCCGCGCACACCCACCGCACCCGCATCGCGAGGTAGAACATGCACGCCCTTGAAATAAAGAAGGACATCCACTGGGTCGGCGTTGTCGACCACAACAGCCGCGACTTCCACGGCTATTCCCTGTCGCCGCAGGGCACCACGTACAACGCCTACGTGGTCATGGACGAAAAGGTCACCCTGTTCGACACGGTGAAGCACGAATTCCTGCCCACCCTGCTCTGCCGCCTGTCCCAGGTGGTGGCGCCCGAGAAGATCGACTACATCGTCTGCAACCACCTGGAGCCCGACCACGCCGGTGCCCTGGCCGAAATGGTTGCCCGCTGCAAGCCCGAAAAGATCTTCTGCTCGCCCATGGGCCTGAAGGCCATGGAAGCCCACTTCGACATCACCGGCTGGCCCGTGCAGGTGGTCAAGACCGGCGACTCCATCAGCCTCGGCAAGCGCACCGTGACCTTTGTGGAAACGCGCATGCTGCACTGGCCCGACAGCATGGTGTCGTACATTCCCGAAGACAAGCTGCTGATCTGCAACGACGCCTTCGGCCAGAACATCGCCAGCACCGAACGCTACGCCGACGAGATAGACCGATCCGCGCTGCTGCACGCCATGAAGGAGTACTATCACAACATCGTGCTGCCCTTCTCGCCCATCGTGCTGAAGACGCTGGACGCCATCGCCGAGCTGAAGCTGGACATCGACATGCTGGCCCCCGACCACGGGCTGATCTTTCGCGGGTACGACGAAGTGCGGTTCGCCTTCGACACCTATCGCCGCTATGCCGAGCAGAAGCCGCAGAAGCGCGCCGTCATCGTGTTCGACACCATGTGGCACTCCACCGAAAAGATGGCTCACGCCATTGCCGACGGGCTGGAGGCGGGCGGCGTGCCCACCCGCATCATGTGGCTGAAGGCCAACCACCACAGCGCGGTGATGACCGAACTGGCCGACTGCGGCGCGGTGATCGTGGGTTCGCCCACCCATAACAACGGCATCCTGCCCGAAGTGGCCAAGATGCTCACCTACATGAAGGGCCTGCGCCCGCAAAACCGCATCGGCGCGGCGTTCGGCTCGTTCGGCTGGTCCGGCGAATCGGTGAAGGCCATCACCGAATGGCTGGAATCCATGGGCATGGAACTGCCCGCCGAACCGGTGAAGGTGAAGCACGTGCCCACCCACGACACCTACGGAAAGTGCTTCGAACTGGGCAAGGCCGTGGCTGCCGCGCTCACCGCCAAGTGCGGCGGGTAGGGGCTGCCTCCATACTGGAACACACGGGGAAGGGCCGCATGGCCCTTCCCCTTTTTTGCTGGCGCAGCGACAGCTGACAAAAGCAACCCGCCGGGGCGGCTCGTGTCAGTACCCCGTGCCACGGTCACCAAGACGAACGTTTTCGTGCCTCTGTTGCGGCCCCCCCGCCTTTTCGCCACAGTCGGGCCATGGATTTCCTTTCCCCCCTGCTGACGGCGGACACGCTGAAGATCTCCGTCATCCTGCTTACGCTGAAGGTGGCGGGCATTGCCACGGTGGTGTCCTCGGTGCTCGGCATCCTGACGGCGTGGTGCATCGCCCGCCGCCCCTTTCCGGGCCGCACCTGGGTGGACGCCCTGTGCGCCCTGCCGCTGGTGCTGCCGCCCACGGTCATCGGCTACTACCTCATCCTGCTGGTGGGGCGGCGCGGCCTGCTGGGGCCGTGGCTGGCCGAATTCGGCATCAACCTGATGTTCTCGTGGGAGGGCGCGGTGGTGGCGGCCACGGTGGTGGTCTTTCCGCTCATCTACAAATCGGCCCGCGCCGCGCTGGAAGCCGTGGACCACAATCTGGAAAACGCGGCCCGCACCCTGGGCGCATCGGAATGGAAGGTGTTCCTGCGGGTGTCGCTGCCCCTTGCGTGGCGCGGCATACTGGCCGGGGTCATGCTGGCCTTCGCGCGGGGCATGGGCGAATTCGGCGCCACGCTGATGATCGCAGGCAACCTGCCGGGCCGCACCCAAACCCTGTCGCTGGCCATCTATTCCGCCTTTCAGGCCGGAGACGACGCACAGGCGCTGGCGCTGGTCATCGCCACTTCGCTGTTGTGCATGGGCGTGCTGATCCTTGCGGACAAACTGGCCACCGGCGGTCTTTCCTTCGGCAGGGGGGCGTGATGATAGATGTTTCCATCACCCACCGCCTGCCCCCGGCCCGTGGCGCGGGCGGCAAGGGCTTCAAGATCGACGTGTCCTTCGCCACCGAAGACCGCACCCTGGTGCTGTTCGGCCATTCCGGCTCGGGCAAGACCCTGACCCTGCAAGCCATTGCCGGGCTGATGCACCCCCGCGAGGGGCGCATCGTCATCAACGGGGCCACCCTGCTGGACACGGCGGCGGGCATCGACATTCCAGCGCGAGACCGTGGCATCGGCTATGTATTTCAGGACTATGCGCTGTTCCCGCACCTGTCGGTGCGCAAGAACGTGGAATTCGGCCTGGGCGCCGGGCACCGGGCCAGCGTTGCCGGGAATGGAAGCGTCTCCATGGCCGACGGCGCAAGCGGCAAGCAACGCGTGGAAGAACTGCTGGAACTGTTCGAGATAGACCACGTGGCCCACAACCTGCCGGGCAACATTTCCGGCGGGCAGCGCCAGCGCACCGCGCTGGCCCGCGCCCTTGCCACCAACCCGCGCGCGCTTCTGCTGGACGAGCCGTTCTCTGCCCTGGACCCGCTGCTGCGGGTACGTATGCGCAAGGAATTCACCCGGCTGTTCGCGCACTTCGACATACCGGCCATCATCATCACCCACGACCCGGACGACGTGGACGCCTTTGCCGACACCCTGGTGCTGTACGAGGACGGACGCATCCGCCACCGCCTGAACTTCCGCGAGCTTCGCGCACAGGGAAGACCTGCGCTGGGGCTGCTCATGGCCCTGATGAATTAGGTGAAGATGCAGTAAATGATTTGGAAGCATTAGCCGACGCCCGCTTTTTTCCACCCGTGTTTCCTTTCCCGCAGGGCCATGCGCGTCAACATGATCCGGCGGGTATCCATCCGGCGTGCTGCCTTGCACGTCCGGCAGCCACGGGCCATCGGACACCCTTCGTCCATCTGTCCGCCCGTCCGCTCCTCCATCGCGAAAGAGCCGCCGCCCCCTGAGGGTCGGCGACTCTTTCCGCAGGCGGACGTCATGCTCACATGTCATGCCCGCATGTCATGCTCACAAATCCGGGCGTTTTCCGCCGCGCTATTCCACGTTCAGGATTACCGAGAACGCCTTGAACATCACCAGAATGTCCGTGCCCGGCGCAAGGTCCAGGGTCTTCACGCTTTCCACGGTCAGCAGGGCGCACACGGTGGTGCCCTCCGGCAGGTCCACCACCACCTCGGCGGCTATCTCGGAAAGGTTCACCCGCGCCACCTTGCCCGCGTAGCGGTTGCGGGCGCTGGTCTTCAGCCGGTTTTCCTCGCGGGCCAGGATCACCCACGGGGCCTTCACCGTGGCGGTCATCACCCTGCCGGTGCTCACGCCCAGGTTCTGGGCGCTTTCCTCGGTAATTACCGAAACCACCTTCAGCCCGCTGTTGGTGGTCAGTTCCACCTCCACCAGCAGCCCGTCCCTGACGACGGACGTGACCCTGCCGGTGAACGCGTTGCGTGCGCTGGTCCTCATCCGGGTCTCCTTGTTCAGGTAATGATGCACGATACGCCGCACGTCATCGTCTGAAAAGCGCAGGTAGCTGGCCGTCTGGTTCATGCTCTGGTGGCCCAGGATGCCCTGCACGATTTTCAGCGGCACGCCGCCGCGCAACAATTCCACGGCCCGCGAATGCCGGATGACGCGCGGGTTCAGGTATTCCTTGGGGATGGAGCATTCCGCGGCGCGCTCGTAGAACTTGCGGCGCACGTAGCCCTGGTCCATGCGAAAGACGCGCCCGCGCAGGCCGAACATCATGGGGTCGTCCAGCACCCGCTGCACCTCGCGCATGACCGGGCCGGGCAGCTGGATTTCCCGCCCGCCGTGGCCGCGCACGATGACCTGCTGGCGCACCGGGTCGAGGTCGGCGGCGTCGTCCAGGGCCAGCACCTCGCCAAGCCGCA
>NZ_VSMK01000804.1 GCF_011682075.1 Nitratidesulfovibrio liaohensis | reverse complement strand
CAGCGGCGCATGTTGCGGCGGATGCTAAGCGCGCCCGGCCACAGCCGCGCGGCCAGCGACAGCAGCACCGACTGCGGGCACAGGTACCGGCACCACAGGCGGGTGCGGGTGCGCCATTCCGCCGCCAGCAGCACGGCGATGAGCACAAGGCCCACCCATGCCCAATCCCACGCCCCGGGGGCCGGATACGCCAGGGCCAGCAGTTGCAGGGTGATTTCTCCGGGCAGGGAAAACTGGTTCAGCAGCGGAGCGCCCGCCAGTGCCGTCAGGGCCAGCCCGGCAACGGTCAGGCCCGCCCGGACGGGGAATCCGCTTTTCCATGGAGTGGACAGGCTGGCGAGCCGTGAATTGTCCGAAGTTGCCATTGCATCCGGCGCGGCTGCGGTTAGGGTATGGGCGCAGCATGCAGCACGGGGGCCGCGCTTGCGCCGGGCATGCACCAGTTCCGACAGCAGCCCGTACGGGCAGCCCCAGGAACAGAACACCCGGCCCAGCACCACGGCCACGGCCAGCACCAGCAGCCCGCCCAGCAGCAGGCGCGCGCCGGGCAACGCACCTGCTGCCAGCACCTGTGCGGCGGCCAGCGGGTCGGCCAGTGGCAGGCCCCATGCCTCCAGCGAAAACAGCGTCCCGGACACGCCGTGGAACCCCTTGCGGTTCAGCCAGGGCAGCGCCGCGAACAGGAGCAGCACGGCCCATTGTACGGGGCGTCGCCAGCGTGCGTGCCACGGTTTCATGCCGGGTTCCCTCCGTGCCCGGGCGCGGCGTCGGTGGCGTCAGCCCCGCCTGCCGCCATCCCGTGCCCGGCGGCTTCATCCATGCTTGATGCCGTCCTGCGTCCTGCGTTGGGGCGCACCACGATGGCGTCCACCGGGCAGACGTGCTCGCACACCCCGCAGCCCACGCAGGCGTCAGCCACGGCGGGGATGTCGCCGCCTTCCAGCACCATGGCCGTGCCGCGCAGGGGGCATTTGTCGTAGCAGGTGCGGCACAGCACCGTGCCCACCCAGTTGTGGCAGCGGTTCTTGAGCAGCACGGCCATGCCCATGTCGGCCTGCGCCATGTCGCGCACTGGTCGCAACGCACCCGAAGGGCACACCGGCGGGCACTTCATGCACAGCCAGCAGGGGATGGACCTGGCATGGATGTACGGCGTGTTGCGCACCTGACCGAAGAACCCGGCCATGCGCCCGGCAGCCATGCGGATGGACCCGTACGGGCAGGCTTCCGCGCACTTGCCGCAGTGGATGCATCGGGCGCGGAATTCCGCCTCGGCCCGTGCGCCCGGCGGGCGCAGCAGGCCGGGCGACATGAGACCGGACGCCGGGGACAGCGCGCCGCCCCCCTCCGGCTGTCTGGAGGATGTGGACACCTCAGGCGCTCCGGTGTTTGCGTTCCCATGGCGGACACTTGATGGTGCCGCCGTCGGCCAATTCGTCCTCGTAGGTCAGGTAGGCCAGGTCTATGGACAGCACGCCGTCCCACGCCGCCAGCCGTTTGAACTCCTGTTCCATGCGGTCAGAATCGGCCTCCAGCACCGCCACCAGCCGTCCCGGCACTTCGGCCCGGTGTACCTCGGCAATGTGCGGGTCCACCGACAGCCGGGTCCATACCGCTTCCGCCGTTTCCGTGTCGGTCTGCACCAGAATGCCTGCTATGGCCATGATGCTTTCTCCATGCCTGAAATATCTTTGAGGAAAGAGGGCTGGGGCGGCGTGTTGAAGCATCTCTCCGTGAACATTGCGCCTTCTGCCCGTCACCAGTTGAAAAGTTTTGGGGGAGGAGGGAGGGGGCGGGGGAGGGAGGAACCCCCTTTTCCAAAAGGGGGTTCCTCCCTCCCCCGTTCTCCCTTTCCCCGCGTGCCCCTACGCCTTGCGTATCCGCGCCGCGCAGATCTTGTATTCCGGCTCGCGCGAGATGGGGTCTGTCGCGTCCAGGAACAGCTTGTTGACCAGCTTTTCCCGGTCAAAGAACGGCACGGCGATAAGCCCGGTGCGGCATACGTCGCTGACGCGCGCGGGCAGGGTCAGCTTGTCGCGCCGGGTTTCCACAACGCAGGCGTCGCCGTGGGCGATGCCGAGGCTCTTGGCGTCGTCGCCGTTGATCTCCACGAAGGCAGAGGGGTTGGCCTTTTGCAGTTCCGGCACCTTTCCGGTCATGGTGGCGGTGTGCCAGTGGTCGATGACCCGCATGGAGGTCAGGTACAGGGGGTAGTCGGCGTCGGGTTCTTCCGCCGCGCCCTGGTAGGGGCGCATCCACAGGGCGGCCTTGCCGTCGGGCCTGCCGTAGAAGAAGAATTTGTCCGGATGGTCGGCGGGCACGATGGGGTCTTCACCCCGCACGTAGCGCAGCCGGGTGCCGGGGTGCTTTTCGTCCGGGCAGGGCCAGATGAGGCCCGATTCCTTGCGCAGCCGTTCGCGGGTCATGCCGTAGAAGTTGTAGGTGGTGCCCTTGCTGACGGTGCGCCATTCTTCCCACACGTCTGCGGCATTGCGGAAGTTGACCAGCTTGGGGTCCACGCCCACGCGCTTGGCGAACTCCACCAGGGTGTTCACGGTGGGGCGGCAGCCCTGCGGCGGCTCCACGGCCTTTTCGATGAGCGCGTAACGGCGCTCGCCGCAGCCGTACACGCCGTCGCGCTCGCACCAGAAGGCGGGCGCCAGCACCAGGTCGGCGTAGCGCAGGGTGACGGCGTCGGGGAAGGCCTCGATGACCGCGATGAACGAGTCCGGGTGGCTCATGGCCTTGTGGACCTTGTTCAGGTTGGGCAGCGTGTGGGCGGGGTTGGTCTCGCAGATCAGCATGGCCTTCACGTCGCCCTTGCCCAGCGCCTCGAACAGGGCCACGGTGTGATAGCCGGGGTCGGGCGAAATGGTGCCTTCGGGCAGGCCCCACAGCTGTTCCATTTCGGCGCGGTGCTTGGGGTTGGCGATGACGCGGCCCGCAGGCAGGAGGTGCGAGAGCGCGCCCGCGTCGCGCACGCCGCCGCAGGCGTTGGGCTGGCCGGTCAGCGAGAAGGAGGTGGCGCCGGGGCGGCATATCTGCCCGCTGATCAGGTGCAGGTTGTGGATCAGGTTGTTGGCCCACACCCCGCGAACCCGCTGGTTGATGCCCATGCACCACAGCGACATGGTGGCGGGCGATTCCGCGAACAGGCGCGCGGCCTGCCATATCTGCTCTTCCGGAATGTGACAGATGGCGGCGGCCTTCTCCGGCCTGTAGTCTTCAAGGAACGCCTTGTAGTCGTCGAAGGTGCAGTCCTTGCCCTCGTTGTCCTTGAAGGCCACGTACTTGCCCCAGAAACGTGCGTTGTCCAGCTCCTCGTGGATCATGACCCAGGCCATGGAGTTCATCAGGGCCAGGTCCGTGCCGGGGCGGAAGGCGATGTGCAGGTCGGCGATGCGCGAGGTGTTGGTGCGGCGCGGGTCGGCCACGATGATCTTGACGCCGGGCGTGGCCTGCTTGCGCCGCGCGATGCGCCGGAACAGCACGGGGTGCGCTTCCGACGTGTTGGACCCGATGATGAAGAAGCACGAGGCCTGGTCGATGTCCTCGTAGGTGCCCATGGGCTCGTCCTTGCCGAACGAAGTCACGTAGCCGCCCACGGCGGACGCCATGCACAGGCGGGGGTTGCCGTCCACGTTGTTGGTGCGCAGCCCGGCCTTGAAGATCTTGCTGGCCAGGTACGATTCCTCGGTCAGGCACTGGCCGGAGCCGTAATAGGCCACGGACTTGGGACCGTGGGTGTCGATGGCCGTGCGGAACTTCTTCGCCAGCAGGTCAAGCGCCTCGTCCCAGCCGATGGGTTCCAGCGGACCGCCCTTGGTCTTGCGCGCCATGGGGCTGGTGACCCGGTCGGGCGAGTTCAGCACCGGAATCAGCAGCGCGCCCTTGAGGCACAGCAGGCCCTTGTTGTGGTTGTCCGGGTCGCCCTTGATGGCCACTGCCTTGCCGTTCTTCACTCCCACCAGCACACCGCAGCCGGTGCCGCAGTACCGGCATACGCCCTTCACCCAGGTGTCGGGCTTGTCGTCCTGCCGGGCGGCCGATGCCGGCAGCGGCGCGCCGCTGACGGCGGCCAGCGCTGCGGACAGGGCCATGTAGCGCAGAAAGTCGCGTCTGGAGCATTCCATGGTTGTCTCCTTGTGCCGCCGCTAGTCGAGCGAGGTCTTTGTGGTGGCCTGCCGGTTGACGTAGGCGTCGCCGTGCATGGGGTTCTGGTGGTTGGGATGGCACGAGGAACAGTTGCCGCGCGTACCGAACTTGGCTTCCATGCGGTCCATGCTGGGGGCATGGCAGCGGGCGCAGATTTCCACGCCGGGCGAGCGGTTGAAGGCGATGGCGCCCTTGCCGTCGGGCTGGCCGTGGCAGGTCTGGCAGCGCACCAGGGTGATGCCGTGCTTGCCCTCGTACCAGTCCTGGGCCACGCGGGGCGTGGATTTTACGTGGCAGCCGTAGCAATCGCCCATCTTTTCGGGGGCATCCAGGTGCTTGGCCGCTTCGCAACGCACGCCGGGAAAGGCCAGGCGCACGTACAGGAAGAACGCGGCCACCAGCAGGGCCGCGCCCGCCAGCACCACCACCGCGCGGTTGCGCAGCAGGGGGTGGGCCAGGATGGAGGTGGGCCGTGAGGCCGGGGTGGTTCCCGTGGGATCGGACGTCATGGACGTGCCTCCTTGAGCTTGGCGGCGAATTTGGCGTTGGCGGCAAGGCGCTGGTCGAAGCGCGGCAGGTGCGCCATGTTGCGGTGACAACCCGCGCAGCCACTGCGGGAAATACCGTTCTTGCCCTCGTAGTTTTCGTGGGCCAGGCGTCCTGTTTCGGACACGGCGCCGTCGTTCTTGGCGTTGCGGGTCAGGTCCTGGTGGCAGGCGCGGCAGTTGGCGTCATCCACGAAACGGCGCGCCATGGGCTGCATGGCGGCGCGGTCCATGTCCTCGCCTTCGCCGCCGTAGTGGGCCCAGATGTCCTTCACCCCCAGGTACGTCTTGGCGGCGACCATGCGCACAATGCCCGTACCGGGGATGTGACATTGCGAGCACCCGATGGGTGCGCCCTTGGCGTCCTTGGCGTGGGGCGAGGCGTCCAGTTCCGTCTGGTAGACCTTCATCTCGTGACAGGACATGCAGAACGCGGTGGTGGACGTGGCCTTCACGCCCCAGGCACTCGCGCCGAGGGCAACCACGGCCAGGCCCACGGCCATGATCCAGAAACTTGGGGAACGGGGTGGCATGCGCATGCCTCCGGCTGAGGGTTGGGGGATTGCGAGCCCCATTGTGAAAGAATGCACAGCAAGAGGCGGGCCAGCGTGCAAGTGATCGCTAACGTGCCGTAACCACGCGAGTTCACGATGAAGGGGTGCGCGGCGCAGTCATGTTTTCCGGAATTGCTGTCAGTTATTTCTGAAAATTCGTGTTTTTCGTACAGGCGAGGGGGCGTTGGGGACCTGCGTGGGGCAGGCGTGAGGGTATCTGGCCGACCTCACGGGGCGTGGTCGAGGCGACGTGGCGGGGCGTAGCGGGAATGGGTGACGCAGGAGCGGGGTGAAGAGACCGTTGCGTCAGGCAGCGCCAGATTGTAGCGGGGGCGCGACAGGCTGCATAACCTGGCATCAGACCGCTGGTAGACCATGCGGCCCCGGCGGAACGGCAGGGCGAGGGGGGCGGCTAGTTCGACGCGCCGTGCCGCGCCTGCATGGCGCGCAGGATGGCCTGTCGCAGTCCGCTCATTTCCACGGGTTTGGACACGTAGTCGTCCATGCCCGCTTCCAGGAAGGATTCGCGGTCGCCCACCATGGCGTGGGCGGTCATGGCCACCACGGGTATGGCCGCGCGGGTGGCAAAGGCCGGGTCGGTGCGGATGGCGCGGGTGGCCGTCAGCCCGTCCATGACCGGCATCTGCACGTCCATGACCACGCAGTCGAACGTGCCGTGGTGCAGGGCGTCCAGCGCTTGCTGACCGTCGGTGGCCAGGGTCACGGTCATGCCTGATTTTTCCAGCATGCGCCGTACGGCAAGCTGGTTCACGGCGTCGTCCTCCACCAGCAGCACGTGCAGCCCGGCCTGGTGTTCCGGCAGGGCGGGGGCGGGGTCCGCCTGCTGCGCAGCCGCCTCGCTTCGGGACCTGGAGCTGCCTTTGCCGGGCTGCGCGATGCCCCGGGGCAGGGCGGACACATCGGCATGGCGGGCGGGCATGCCCATTGCGCGGGCGGGCATGCCCATTGCGTTGTCACTGCCCCCCGCGCCGTCTCGTCCGGCTGCCGTGCCGGATTCGTTCACACTGCTCGACCTGTCCGTTTCATCAGGCCCGTTCATTTCATTCGACCAGTCCGGCCCGCGCGCGGGTGCCCGGTTCGCATCGTCGGCATCCCACAGGGCGCCGAAGGGCAGCGAGATGAAGATGGTGGTACCCGCGCCCGGCGAGCTTTCCAGCGAAAGTTCGCCGTCCATCAGGGCCACCAGCCGCCGCACTATGGACAGGCCCAGTCCCGCGCCGCCATGCCGCCGCACGTGCGAGCCGTCCAACTGGCTGAACGGCTCGAAAATGCGTTCCAGGTGCGATTCCGGAATGCCGATGCCGGTGTCGCGCACTTCCAGCAACAGGCGCAGGTGGGCGGGCCGGGCTGCGGGGGCGTCTTGTGCCGTGCCGTCGGTCGCACCCTCTGCCGGGTTTCCGGTCGGATGCAGGGCCGGGGGCAGGCCCAGCGGGGCCAGTTCCACGGTCACCGACCCCGTATCGGTGAACTTTATGGCGTTGCCCACCAGGTTGAAGGCAATCTGGCGCAACCGGGCCTCGTCGCCCACCAGCCGCGCGGGCAGGCGCGGGTCCAGCCGGATGGCCAGGTCCAGTTGCTTTTCGCGCGCGGGCAGCAGGAAGATGTCGCGGATGGACGCCGCCACCCCGTCCAGCGCAAAGGGCGCGGCGCGCAGGGCCAGCCTGCCCGCCTCCACCCGCGAAAGGTCCAGCACGTCGGACAGCAGTTGGGTAAGCCGCCGGGCCGAGGTGATGGCGCTGGTAAGGTAGTCCTGCTGTTCGTGGTCCAGGGTGGTGGTCTGCAGCAGTTGCAGCATGCCCAGCGCGCCGTTGAGCGGGGTGCGGATTTCGTGGCTCATGTTGGCCAGGAATTCGGACTTGGCCAGGTTGGCGGCCTCTGCCGCGCCCTTTTCGCGCAGCAGGGCGGCCTCCGCCTCCTTGCGGGCGGTGATGTCCACGGCCATGCGGATCACCGCGCGGCGGCCATCGGGCAGCGAGCCGAGCGGGGCGGAACTGAAGTCCCATACCCTGGCCGATCCGTCGGCGCAGATGACCGGGTGTTCGCCGTCGGCCCTGCGTGCGCCCAGGGCGTACAGGGTGTCGGTATCGCTGGCGGGGCGGCCTGTTCCGTCGGACGTTCCGTCGGGCGTGGCCTCGCCCGTCCGGTTGTCCGGCGTATTGGCGGCGGTTGTTCCCGGCGCGGCACCGGGCCGTGCCTCCGGCAGCGTATCCGCCACATGCACCGGCTCGCCTTGCATGGCCAGTTCCTCCCAGCGGGCCAGGGTGGGTACATCGCCGGGTGTGTAGCCGGAAAGTTCGTACCAGCTGCGGTTCAGGGCCAGCACGGTGCCGTCCTCGTCGTGGATCATCACCGGCACGGGCGCTTCCTCGATGGCCGCGCGGAACTGCTGTTCGCTGGACAGCAGCTGGCGGCGCGCCGCGTACTGGGCGCTGACGTCGGTGAACACCAGGACCGCGCCGGTGATTTCGCCCGCCGCGTCGTGGATGGGGGCGGCGCTGTCCGCGATCTGGTATTCCGCGCCGTCGCGGGCCAGCAGCAGGGTATCGTTGGTCAGTTCCACCACCTTGCCGGTGCTGACTGCCTGCGCCACCGGGTCGGGCACGGGTTCGTGCGTGCGGCCCGCAACGATGACGAACACCTCGCCGATGTGCCGTCCCCTGGCCGAGGCAAAGGGCCAGCCGGTCAGCCGCTCGGCCACCGGGTTCATCAGGGTGATGCGCCCGGCACGGTCGGTGGCCATCACCGCGTCGCCGATGGAGCGCAGGGTGACGGCCAGGTTTTCCCGGCTGGCGCGCAGGGCTTCCTCGGCCTGGCGGCGGGCGGTGATGTCGGAATGGGTGCCCACGAAGCGCAACGGCGTGCCGTCGTCCGCAACGGACATCACCTTGCCCCGGGCCAGTACCCAGATGTACGAGCCGTCCTTGCACCGCATGCGATATTCCGACTGGTAGGTGTCGGTGGCGCCGGAAAGGTGCATGTCCATGTCGGCCTGTGCCCGCTGCCTGTCGTCGGGGTGGACGCGGCCCTCCCATTCGCGCGGGGATGTGCCGACCTCGTGCTCCTCGTAGCCCAGCAGTTCCTTCCAGCGGGGGGACAGGAACAGTTCGCCGGTGTGGATGTTCCAGTCCCACACGCCGTCGCCGGGGCCTTCAAGGGCGAACTGCCAGCGCTCTTCGCTGTCCACCAGGGCCATTTCGGCGGAACGACGGCGGTCGGCGGCAATCTTGAACAGCAGGGTGAGCCCGCACAGAAAGATCATCCACAATACGAAGACCACGCGCGTCAGGCGGCTCTGGCGTTCGGCATCCTCCACGAAGCGGGAGAACACGCTGCGCTCCAGCGCATCACCCAGCCGGTCCAGTTCGGTGAAGACGCGGCGTTGTTCCAGCACCTGCAGGGGATGTTCCCCGCGCGGGGCCGAGAGCCGGGCGTTGGTGGAGCGGTTCAGGGCTCCGATGCCGTCGGCGTAGATGCGCAACTGGGCCACCAGCATTTCCGGCGAGCCCTCGTGAAAGGGGCGGATGTCCGAAAGGCCTGGCAGGGCGTCGTCGCCGGAAGTCAGCAGTTCGTCCACTGCGTCGTACAGTCTGCCCGCCCCCTGTTCGAAGTAGGCGCCATGGATGCCGGGGGCGACGTCGACATCGCCCGCCAACTGGCGTTCTGCGGCCAGCTGTCCCTTCAGCAGGTCGGCCCTGGCGATGCGCAGTGCCTTCACCACCGGCAGAAAGCCGCGCAGGCTGGCGTGCCAGCCGTGATTCACCCACAGCAGCAGGAAGCCCGAACACACCAGCGCCATGATGCCACCGGCGATGGCGATGTTGCGGCTTTGCGAGATGACGGGGCGTCTGGTCATGCGGCGGGTCCTGTGGAGGTGGCGGATGCGGCGCTGCGACTGCGGTGCGGCGGATAAGGGGCGGACGAGCGGGAAACGGGAATCATGGAACCGGCGGATACGGCGCGGGCCCGGTGCCGGTTCACTGGCCTGGGCCCCGCCCGACCTGTCCGTCTGGCCCGTCTGGCCCGTCTGGCCCGCCTGGCCCGCCTGGCCCGCCTGGTTTGTCCGGCCTGTCGGAAGCGGCCCAGGGGGGCAGGGTGGAGCCATCGAAACCGAAGGGCTGTATCAGTGCAAGGTGCTCCGGTGTGCCGATGAAGGCGCGCAACTGTTCGTTCACCCTGTCCACTAGGGGGGCGTCCTCCTTGCGAAAGGCAAAGGCGCACAGGCCGGATACGGGTTTGCCGTCGATGACCGGTTGGGTGAAGGGCCGCGCGGCCTCCATTTCGTCGGGGTGCTGCCGGGCCAACAGGACTACCGTGGGGCCGGAAAGGGCCAGACCGTCCACGCGGCCCTTGCGTACGGCGGTCATGCCCGCGTGCGCGTCGGTCACGGGAAACAGCCGCTCGGCGGGCATGCCCAGCAACAGCAATTGGCGGTGCTCCACCGCACCGTCCAGCACGGCCAGTGTAACCTCGTTGCGCTCGGCCAGGGATGCGTAGTCGTGCAGGCCGCGCGGGTTGCCGCGCCGTACCAGCAGCCCCTGTCCCACGGAACAGGTGGGCAGCGAAAAGGCCACGAGGGCGGCCCTGTCGGGCGTGAGGAACATGCCCGCCGCGATCATGTCGATATGCCCGGCCAGCAGGTCGGGGATCAGGGCGTTGAAATCGCCGAGCACCCAGCGCACCCGGGTGATGCCCGCGCGGGTCAGCACGGTGCGGGCCACTTCCGGGGCCTCTCCTGTCACGGTGCCTTCAGGAGTACGATAGGCATATGGGGGTTCCAGGGCGTAGCCCACCCGGATGGTGCCCCCACGCCATGCGGTATCGTCCGGGTCTGGCAGTTCCATCAGCGCGTAGATCAGGGTCGTCACCGCGCAGGCCAGGGCGATGACGCCGAGCAACGAGGGGGCGGATCGGGGAAGTCTGGGCATGGGTTGCGTGTCCTGTGGCGCGGCGCGCAGGGCGCCGACCGGAGCCGGTATTGCCGTCGCTGTGCCATATGCCAGCGTAGTGGAACATTATTCTTTGCCGTGAGATGGCGTGGCGTCAATTGGGGGTTGCCGTGCCATTGCGGGTGCTTCCCCATGGGGAAGGTAGGGTTATCCCGCCATGTGCGGAACGGAACCCCGCAATGGTGTGCAACGGCCTTGACACGACGGGTAAGGCAATGAAGTATGCGACAATCCACTGCCCGGGGAGGGCAGGACACCGGACGCGCCATGGCGCGCAGCAGGGGAGCACCCGTGCACGACGAACAGTATCCGATCATCCTCGGCGTCTATTCATTGCAGCAGGATGCCATGGTTGGCATAGGCGGCACCGCGTCGCAACAGCGCCAGGTCACCTATTGGTATGCGCGCAAACTGGATACGGCCACCTGTGAAGTACAGCCGCTCAACGTGCACCATGTGCCTTCGGGTATCCGCAAGAATATGGAAGAGCTTGAATTTCTTCGTAGTTACATGCCGGAGCCGATGTATTACAGGAATCACACGGTGCCCGCGCTGGCCTCGCTGCATCGCAAGCTTGTCGAGGGCGAGGCCTGTCTGGCAGATTTGCGCCTGGACGATGCGGAAAAGGCCTTCATCAAGGCATTGATGATTGATGACCTGAATGTGCCCGCAAATTTCGGTCTGGGCGAGGTATATGCGGAAAAGAAGGACGCGGCCCGCCTGCGCAAGGTGCTGAACGTGCTCATGGGCAGCGACGAGGCGTTCCTGATGGAGCATCGGGTGCGCTTCAACAAGTTCGGCATCAGCCTGCGCAAGAACGGGCACTTCGACGATTCGCTGCGGTTCTACCACAAGGCGCTGGAATGCCGCGAGGACGAGCATCTGCACTTCAACATCGCGCGGGTGCATTTCGACAAGGGCGACACCGGCGCCTGCGTGCAGCATCTGACCAAGGCCCTGGCCATGCGGCCCGATTTTACCGAGGCACAGCGCTTCCTGACCTTTTGCGGTGGCCAGACCTGCCCCGGCGTGTAGACGGGCCGGGCGCGGCACTACGCCATTTCTGCCGGGAACGAAGAAGGCCTCCACGCGATGTGGCGGCCTTCGTGCGTTGCGGGGGGGGGCTTTGTTGCCGTGCTCATGTGGCCGTACGAGGACATGTCGTTGTCCGGCACCAGGGCGTGGCCGTGGCGTCAGGCCGGCTCAGGCCGGCTCAGGCCCGCTCAGGCCCGCTCAGGCCGGTTCATCCCACGGGCATTCACCGAGGCGGACGCCTCCGGGCGGCAGATGGCTCCGCATGAACCGGGTGTCGATGGCCCGCTTGAGCAGGAAGGCCAGACGGCCACCGAAGCACAGCGCGCCGCTGCCCAACGGACGGTGCAGCACCCCCGTGCCCGCGCCGGTATCCAGCACCAGCAGGTGACCTGGCCGGGGGATGTAGGGGGCAAGGGATGGCTGGCCGGTTGTCCGGGCGGCGCTGGCGCCGCAGCGGACATGCTCGCCCAGCCGGGCCGCCAGATTGGCGGCCAGCAC
>NZ_VSMK01000803.1 GCF_011682075.1 Nitratidesulfovibrio liaohensis | reverse complement strand
GCCGCCTCGCTGTCCGCGCAGACGGACGCCGATGACGCCGCCCCGGCGGACACGGGCAACGGCAACGGCTCCCGCCCGGCGGCCAAGGCCGCTGCCGCCAACGAAGAAACCACCCCCGCCACCCCCCACACGGTGAAGGACGGAGGACGCACCGATGCTGACACGCCCCGCGCAACTGCAGGCTAAGGCACTGCTGGACCAGCGACTGCCCGACGCGGCAGGCGCAGACATATCCTGGACCGAGGACGCCCACGGCAACCTCTACGGCTGGATCATGCTGGACAACGCCCCGCGCCTTGCGGAACTGGCCCCGGCCATGGCCCGCTGCCGCCTGCGCCTGTGTACCATGACCGCCTACGATCCGGAGCGCGACCCGGCCAACCCGCAGCGCGCCATCGCCTACCACTTCGACCTGGACGGACTGACCCTTACGGTCACCGCGCCGCTGTCCATGCCGGAAGTGGACGAGGACGGTAACGCCGAGGGCAAGCCCGAAGTGCCCTCCATCACCCCGTGGTTCCGCAACGCCGACTGGAACGAGCGCGAATTCATGGAGATGTACGACATCGCGGTGACCGGCCACCCCAACCCCCGGCGGCTGTTCCTGGACGAGCGGCTGGACGCGGGCATCATGGGCCAGATGATTCCCCTTTCCACCATGATGAACGGTGCGTCCACGCAAGACCTGTGGGAGCGCATCATGTCGGCGAAGCTGCCCGAGGGCACCACCGCCGTCACTGCCTCCACCGTCACTGCCGTCACCGACGAGGAGACCCAGGCATGAGCACCGCCGTCCATACCCCCCAGATAGACGACCATGTGAACACCGACCCGCGCGCGGGCTTCACCCTGCCTGTTGGCCCGCTGCACGTGGCGCTGGAAGAACCCATGTACTTCCGCGTGAGCGTGGAAGGCGAAACCGTGAAGCGCGTGGACATCACCGCCGGGCACGTGCACCGGGGCATGGAGGCGCTGGCCCTGCGGCGCAACCTGTTCCAGAACATCGTGCTTACCGAGCGGGTGTGCTCGCTGTGTTCCAACAGCCACCCCTTCACCTACTGCATGGCGGTGGAAAACCTGGCGGGCATCATGGTGCCCGAACGGGCCCGCTACCTGCGCTCCATGGCCGAGGAAATCAAGCGCATCGCCTCACACCTGTTCAACGTGGCCATTCTCGCGCACATCATCGGCTTCAAGTCGCTGTTCATGCACGTAATGGAAGTGCGCGAAATCATGCAGGACATCAAGGAGACGGTGTACGGCAACCGCATGGACCTCGCCGCCAACTGCATCGGCGGCGTGAAGTACGACGTGGATGCCGACCTGCTCACCTTCCTGACCCGCAACCTGGACCGCGTGCAGAAGCACGTGGAAGAGATCTACAACATCTACCGCAACGACCCCATGGTGCGCGGACGTACCGTGGGCGTGGGCATGCTGCCGCAGGACAAGGCGCTGGAATACGCGGTTGTCGGCCCCGTGGCGCGCGGCAGCGGCCTGGCCGTGGACATCCGCAAGGACGTGCCCCACGCGGCCTACCCCCGCCTGGCCTTTGACGTGATTACCGAAAACGGATGCGACGTGCATTCGCGCGCCATGATCCGCCTGCGCGAGGCCCTGGAATCCATCAGCCTGGTGAGCCAGTGCGCCCGCGATCTGCCCGGCGGCGACCTGGTGGCCCGGCTGCCGGAAATTCCGGCGGGCGAGGCCGTGGCCCGCAGCGAGGCCCCGCGCGGCGAGCTGATCTACTTCCTGCGCACCGACGGCACCGACGTGCCCAACCGCCTGAAGTGGCGTGTGCCCTCGTACATGAACTGGGACGCGCTGGGCGTGATGATGCACGACTGCAAGGTTTCGGACGTGCCTCTCATCGTCAACTCCATCGACCCGTGCATTTCGTGCACTGAACGTTAACAGCGCGACACGATACGGAATAACGGAGGCAGGCGGTCATGCACGAATCGTCCATTGTCGAAGGCATCCTGCGCATCGTCTCTGACGAGGCGGCGCGACACGGCGCCCCCCGCATCAGCCGGGTGAACCTTGCCGTGGGCCTTCTGGCATGTGTCGAGGCACGCACCCTGACCGCCTGTTTCGAACTGCTGGCCGAAGGGACGCCAGCCGAGGGCGCGCCGCTGGACGTGCAACTGCTGCCCCTGCGCGGCGTATGCCTGGCCTGCGGCGACGTGGAAACCCGGAAGCGGAAATTCTCCTGCCCTTCGTGCGGCGACGACGCCGTGCACTGGATTGGCGGCAGGGAACTGTACATCGCAAGCATAGAAGTGCCCGGCCCGGATGCCACCGACCTTCCGGCAGCGGCGCAAACCACGGAAGGATAGCACCATGACCAATTCGCTCATGCGGTACGTCGTCTTCGCTGAAGCAGACAAGTGCAAGGCCTGCAAGAAGTGCGAACTTGCCTGCATCGCCTCGCACAACAACATGACCATCAAGGAGGCGGTGAAGAAGCGCAACCTCTTCCAGCCCCGCGTGCACGTCATCAAGACCGACAGCGTCAAGATGCCCGTGCAGTGCCGCCAGTGCGCCGATGCGCCCTGCGCCCGCGTGTGCCCCACCGACGCGCTGGTCCAGGAAGACGGCGTGGTGGTGATGCGCCAGCAATACTGCGCCGCCTGCCAGCTGTGTGTCATGGCTTGCCCGTACGGCGCCATCGAGCTGTCCTTCATCGGTCTGCCCGAAGAAGGTGCCGATGCCGCCCAGCCCGTGCGGCACCGCCGCGAAGTGGCCGTACGCTGCGACGTGTGCGCCGACTGGCGCGCCAAGGAAGGCAAGGACCAGGGCGCCTGCGTTGAAGCCTGCCCGGTCAAGGCCCTGCACATGGTCACCCTGGACGAATACCGCGCCATGCAGCGCTAGGGCTGCACGCCGCACGCCCAGCATGAACTCACGACGGGGCGGGGAAATTCCCCGCCCCGTTTTTTTACGCGGCCCGCCACGGCTCCGTGCGGGGCGGTTGTCACCAACCCACCGTAGCAAACCGGTCTCCTCTGGTTCAAAATGCGACTGATCACCCGCTCAACACAGCGACGCAATTGAACTTCTTGAAACATCGCCGACCGTCACCATTCCGTAACAAAACCGCGTTATCTCGTGGCGAATTCATGACGATGCCGGTTGCCCGGACGCCGGGGGAAGCGTAGAATCCCCGCGGTCCCGACCGGCCTTTTTTGCGCACGGGACAGTGCCGTCCGGCACCCGCCGGAACCGCAACACATCCGTAACCTCCCGCCGCTCATGGCGGACCGTCGTCACAGATGGACCCGGCCGACCCGACGGGCCAGCCGAACCCGGGGGCCTGCCTGGCCCACGAGCACAACGACAACACCGGAGCCACCGCATGGCCTTGAATCTGTTCCCCAAGACCGTCCGCTTCTTTGAACTGCTAAACCGCCAGAATGCCATGCTGGTGGAAGCGGCCGACTTGCTCACCCGCATCCTTGAAGACTTCGGCAAGGTTGACGACGCCTGCAAGCGCGTGAACCTGGTAGAGGTGGAGGCCGACGAACTGTGTCGCGAAATCTCGCGCCAGCTCTCGCTCACCTTCATCACCCCCATCGACCGCGAAGACATCTACCGCCTGAACCTGGCGCAGGAAGACTCCATCAACCTCATCAAGGGCATCGCCACCCGCGCGCGGCTGTACGGGTTCACCTACATCCGCTTTCCTGCCCGCAAGATGGTCCGCAACCTGCGCGAAATGGCCGCCGTCACCGGCGAGATGATCTGTTGCCTGAAGGACAAGACCGACGTTGCCGCGCAGGTCAAGCAGCTGAAGGCCATCAAGGGCGAATGCGAGATGCTGCTGGGCACCGGCCTTGCCGAGTTGCACGACACCGAAAATCTCGACATGCGCGCCGTGGTGGACATCATGAAGTGGACCCAGGTGTACGACCGCATCGAACTGGCCGTGGAACGCCTGGACGATCTCGCGGACGCCATCGAGGAAGTGGTGCTGAAGAATGCTTGAGATACCGGTGCTGCTCGTCGTCATCGTCATCGTCGCGCTGATCTTCGACTTCACCAATGGGGCGCACGACTGCGCCAACGCCATTGCCACCGTGGTTTCCACCAAGGTGCTTTCCCCGCGCACCGCCGTGGCCATGGCCGCCGTGCTGAACCTTTTCGGCGCCATGCTGGGCGAAGAGGTGGCACACACCCTGGGCCAGGGCATCGTGAACACCGACATGGTCATGGGCAGCCAGGCCTTGGTGCTGGCGGCGCTCATCGGGGCCATCGCCTGGAACCTGATCACCTGGTACTACGGCCTGCCGTCCTCGTCGTCGCACGCGCTCATCGGGGGGCTGATGGGGGCTGCCATCACCCACGCGGGGTTCAGCACCCTGAACGCCATGTCCATCGTCAAGAAGATCCTGCTGCCGCTGGTGCTCTCGCCCCTGGCGGGCTTTGCCGTCAGCTACGCGTGCATGTCGTTGCTGATGCTGCTGTTCTGGCGCACCAACCGGCGCACGGTGACACGGTCGTTCGAGAAGTTGCAGATCGTCTCCTCCGCGTTCATGGCCACCAGCCATGGCCTCAATGACGCGCAGAAGACCATGGGCGTCATCACCTTGGCCCTGTTCCTGTTCCACCAGATCGACACCATCCACGTGCCGCTGTGGGTCAAGCTGTCGTGCGCCCTGGCCATGGCCATGGGCACCGCCCTCGGTGGCTGGAAGATCGTCAAGACCATGGGACACCGCATCTTCAAGCTGGAACCGGTGCACGGCTTCGCGGCGGAAACGTCCGCCGCCGTGGTCATCACCGGGGCCTCGCTGATGGGCGCGCCGATCTCCACCACCCACACCATCACCGCCTGCGTGTTCGGCGTGGGGGCCACCAAGCGCCTGTCCGCCGTGCGCTGGGGCATTGCGGGCAACCTGGTGGTGGCATGGATTCTCACCATTCCCGCCGCCGCCACCATGGCGTCCATCAGCTTCCTGATTCTGGAACTGCTGGGCATCGCCGACTAGCTTTCCCTGTCCCGACGGGCCGGACACAGCACACGAAGCACACGACAAAGGGGCTCCCCACGGGGAGCCCCTTTTGCGCGTGCCATCCCCGCAATGCGGAACGGCCCGCGAGCATACGCTCGCGGGCCGTTCGGGGTGACCGGGTAATCGGGGCTAGCTGCCCCCTTCCATCTCTTCCTGGCAGGCCTTGCACAATCCCACGCCCGGCACGGCGGCCAGCCGTGCGGGGGGGATGGGTTCGCCGCACTCGCGGCAGCAGGCAACGCCATCGATCCATTCGGGTCCCTCGCGCCCCTGCGCGGAGGCGTTCCGCGCACGGGACAAGGCGGCTTCGCGTTCCAGCCGCTCAAGTTCCTGGGCCTGATCGAAAATGTCCATGAGACCTCCTGGTTGTCCCGATCCGCTCCCTGTCAGTGCTAGGTCCGCCCCCCTCGGCGCGGGCAGTGCCCGCGCGCATCCGGCCCGACTCCATCAGCCGTCGATATGCCTCGATTCCCTGCCGGTTCCACCGTTCAGGTGTCCCGTTGGCTCCACCCGTCCCCGGTCCAACCCGCCGCAGGTCCGGCGCCGCGGGTCCGGCGCCGCTGGTCCGGCGCCTGTTGGTCCGGGGCCTGTTGGTCTGGCGCCTGTTGGTCTGGCGCCTGTTGGTCTGGCGCCTGTTGGTCCGGGGCCTGTTGGTCCGGGGCCTGTTGGTCCGGGGCCTGTTGGTCTGGCGCTTACGCCCCTGCTACCCGTCCAGGCCCCGCAGCGGAATGCCCCCCACCGCCAGCGCGTCCACGCGCACCTTGGCCACCGCCTTGACCATGGCGGACGGAACGCCCTGCATGGCAATGCCCGGCATGTGCGCATCTTCCGGAAACAGCGCCGCGAAGCTGCCGGGTTGCAACAACACGCGGGTGCACGGGTGCCCCGTCACGGAAAAGAACCGCACGTCCCTGTCCTCGGCATACGGCCCCAGGGCACCCAGGCCGGGCAACGGCGTCCAGTCCAACCATTCCATACCCGAAAGCACGTACTGGATGTCAATATGCCTGCGGTGGGCCTCCAGCCGTCCGCTGCCTTCCGGCTTGGTGTCGTAGCGTCCCACCTCCACGTACACGCTGCCTTCCGGCGCATCCGCGCACGGCACGGGATGGCGGCCGGTGGCCGCATCCGGCGCCAGGTTGGCCAGAAAGCCGAAGGCCGCCCGCCATGCCGGGCCAAGGTCGTAGCGCATCCACGTATCCAACGTGCCTATGATCATCCTTTCCTCCGGCGGGGTGACAGAATTCCGCATTCTGGCGGCGGACAATATAGTGTCGACGTGTCGCGCGCAACCATGCCGTGCATTGACGCACGACAGAACGGTAACAGAAGGGCCTCTCTTCAGACACACGAGCGTAACTCTTTTCCGTTAACGTACTACCTACAAATTTTATAATATGCACAGCAGCATACCTCTTGCCAGTATCCATGAATATGGGCATGAAGGCCGCGCGACACACGGAAGCAGCTGGGGAGCCAGCCGGGTGCCGACGCGGACACGCACTCCTCGCAATCCGCATCACGCGACGGAAGGGTTAACGGCGGGCCAACCGTAAACATCCAGTCGCCATGGGGGACTCCATGTCTCTGACCATTCGCACCAAACTGATCATCGCCTTCCTGTTGTCCATCGTCGTCGCCATCGGCAGTGTTTCCGCCGTGGTGTCCATCGAAATCCGACGGGCCTCGCTTAAGGATTTCGAAGATTCGTCCAGTGCCCAGTTGGAACGGGTGAACGACTTCATCGCCACGTTTTTCGAATCTGCCCAGCGCAACGTCGCGTACCTTGCCTCGCTGCCCCGCGTGGTGGAGGGCAAGGGGCAGGTGGCCTCTTACGCCGACACCAAGCAGGACTTCAAGCTGAACCACGGCAACCTCACCCCGCCGGAACAGGCCCTCGCCCAGTTGTTCAGCCTGCTGGGCAAAGCCAACAACTGGTACGACGAAATTTTCATCGGCTACCAGGACGGCGGCTTTCTCAGCCACATCGACGGCACGGGCATGCCCGCAGGATACGACCCCCGCAAGCGCCCGTGGTACAAGGAGGCCCTGGCCTCTTCCGGCAACACGCTGATCAGCAAGGCCTACATGTCCACCACCGGCTACCCGGTGGCCAGCGTCATGAGCAAGGTGCGCACCGGCGCGGGCGAGATCGTCGGCGTCATGGGCGTGGACATCAACCTGTCCACCCTGACCAAGGTCACCTCCAGCCTGCGCATCGGCAAGACCGGCTACGTCATGCTGATCGAGGACACCTCGGTCATCCTGTCCGACCCCAAGCACGAGAAGTTCAGTTTCAAGAAGACCGATGACACCGGCTCCCCCGCCCTTGCCCAGATCATGAAGATGCAGCGCGGCACCTTCGAGGCGGCCATGGACGGCGTGGACAAGCTGGTCACCGTGCATACGGGCTATCAGGGCTGGAAGCTGGTGGCCATAATCGACAAGGCCGAGGTGTACGCCCAGTCCGCCAGCGTGGTGAACTACATCCTGATGGTGGGCGCGGGCATCGCCGTGGCGCTGATGATCGTGGCGTGGCTGCTGGCGCGCTCCGTGGCCAACCCCGTCCAGATGCTGGTGGTCGCCTCCGGTCACGTGGCGTCCGGCCACTTCGACGCCCTGCCCGACGCACGCCACTTCTCGGGCGAACTGCTGAACCTCCACACCAGTCTCAAGGCCATGGTGAGCAATCTGGTCGAACTGCTGGCCACGAGCAAGGCTAAGACCGCCGAGGCCGAGGAGCAGACCCGCAAGGCAGAAACCGCCCTGCGCGAGGCCGAGCAGGCCCGCCTGCGCGGCGAGCAGGCCCGCAGGGAAGGCATCCGCCAAACGGCGGAAAGGCTTGAAGGCATCGTGGCCAACGTGCGCAACGCCTCGCACGAACTGGCCGGGCAGGTGGACGAGGCTCGCTCCGGCGCCGAGGTACAGCGCGCCCGCACGGCCGAGGCCGCCACCGCCATGGAACAGATGAACGCATCCGTGCTGGAGGTTGCCGCCAATGCCTCACGCGCGGCCGGAAGCGCCGAAAGCGCCAGGGTCGAGGCCGAAGCGGGCGGCACCATCGTGCGCGACGTGGTGGACAGCATCCGCAAGGTGGACGAGTTCGCCCGCGAGATGAGCACCGGCCTTGGCGAACTGGGTAAGCGTGCCGAGGGCATCGGGCACATCATGACCGTGATCACCGACATCGCCGACCAGACCAACCTGCTGGCCCTGAACGCCGCCATCGAGGCGGCCCGCGCCGGTGACGCCGGGCGCGGATTTGCCGTGGTGGCCGACGAGGTGCGCAAGCTGGCGGAAAAGACCATGACCGCCACCAAGGAAGTGGGCGACGCCATCACCGCCATCCAGCGGGGCACACAGGAAAACATCACCGGCATGGGCCGCGCGGCGGAAGTGGTGCAGCGCAGCACCGATCTCGCCTCCCGCGCGGGCGAGGCGCTGGCGCGCATCGTGTCCATCGTGGAATCCACGGCCGACCAGGTGCGGTCCATCGCCACTGCGTCGGAACAGCAGTCCGCCGCGTCCGAGCAGATCAACCGGGGAACCGACGAGGTGAACCGCATCGCCTCCGAAATGGCCGAGGCCATGGCCCAGTCCACCCGCGAGGTGGGTGAACTGGCCCGGCTGTCGTCGGAATTGCAGGACGTCATCCGTGAACTGAAGGAAGACAGCTAGGCGGCGCTCGACCGCCCCGCTCATGAAATCATGAAACACGACGCCCCGGCATCACAACGATGCCGGGGCGTTATGCGTTCGACCATGCGGAATGACCGTGCCTGCCCTGTGACGGACGTAGCCAACGCCGCGAACATTTCCCACCGAAACGGGAGGAAATCGTGACAAGCGGGGCCGAAGTGCTTACTCTTTGCCCCGTGGCGGGGCGCGCCCCTTCCGGCCGTGTATCCGTGGCCCGCAACGGCCCGCGGATGCACGACAAGTTCCAAGGGCCATCCGCTCCGCCATTGGCCGGGCGCTCGTGGGACGCGTCCGGCTCCCTGCCTGGACGCACGCTTGCCGTGGGTCCGGGCGTCTTCCGGCAACCGTCAGCACGCGAGGCGTCGCATGAAGTACCGCATCCACCCCATCGTCATGGGTTCAAAGGTCTTTGACAAGGGCATGATGACCTACCAGCACGATTACGGCACGCCCTACACCATCCCTATATACGCGTGGTACATCGAGGGTGGCGACAAGCGCATCCTGGTGGACACCGGCGAGCTGAACCCCATCGTCTCGCCCGACCGCGAGACGGCCCTGGGCGGCAAGATATACACCTTCGAGGCGGGGCTGGCCAAGTTCGGGCTCACCCCGGCGGACATCGACGTGGTCATCCACACCCACCTGCACAACGACCACTGCGAAAACGACTACAAGTGCGAAAATGCGGAAATCTGGGTGCACGAGAAGGAACTGGAGTCCATCCACAACCCTCATCCGCTCGATTTCCGCTACCTTGAAGACTACATCACCGACGTGGAAGACAACGGCCAGTTGCGCGTGATCACCGAAGAAGAACGCGAGATACTGCCCGGCATCCGCGTGGTGCACACCCCGGTGCACACCGAAGGCGGCCTGACCGTGTTCGTGGATACGGAACAGGGCACCGCCGCCATCACCGGGTTCTGCATCATCGACGAGAACATGAACCCGCCCGCCGCCATCCGGGGCATGGAGATGGAGGTCATTCCTCCCGGCACCTGCATCAACCCCAAGCAGGGCTACGACATCATGCTCAAGGTGAAGGAAGCTGCGGATATCGTCATTCCGCTGCACGAACCACGCTTTGCCCGCATGGAGACCATCGGCTGACCTGCGCTGGCCCGCGCCGCGCACCGCACCCGGTTATGCCCCCAGGCTGCGCCCGGCAACGGCGCCACGCACCACCCGACACTGCCCGACAGGACACCGGACACGGCGCGCAGTTCCCGCGCCCGCTCCACCGCACCTGAATGACGGAACATCCACAGGAGCCTCGAATGACCATGAAGTTCATCGACGTCACCTTCAACGGCGGCATGAAGATCGACGCCATACTCCACCCCGCCGTCCCCCCCACCGGGGCCGACGCTCCCACCGGACAGGATGCGCCGCAACCTGCTCCGGGCACCCCCGCTCCCGCTTCCACCGTCATCCGCACCGACCAGCCGGTGAAGGACGGCGGCGAAGGCACCGCCCCCACCCCGTTCGAGCTGTTCCTGGCCTCGCTGGCTACCTGCGCGGGCGTGTACGCCCAGCGCTTCTGCGAGGCCCGCAAGATTTCCACGGAGGGACTGGGCATTCGCGTGGGGTGCGAATTCGCGCCCAAGGGTTTTCAGGTCACCCGCATGACCTTCGTGGTAACCCCGCCGCAGGGCTTTCCCGACGAGTACCGCGATGCGCTGGTGCGTGCCGTGGAACTGTGCACCGTGAAGAAGCACATCATGACGCCGCCTGCGTTTGAAGTGGTGCTGGCATAAAGCCTGTTGATCCACCGGCGCGGCTGCCCCGCCACACGCCTTGTCCGACGGCTTTCCACCAGTCTTCTCGCATCCCCGTAGCGCCGTGGCCCGCCACGGCGCTGCCGCATTTCCGGGGCAGCCATGCGCGCGCTGGCCGCCCGGGCGGCATTCCGCCTCCTTTGCCCATTCCCACGCGGGCGGTCCTGTGGCAGATTCGTCATCGCCAACATATCCATCATGTCCATAAGGGGGAGCAGTTGCGCCCCGCGCGCCGCCCCCGACAAGAAACGCCAACCGGAATCGCCGTCACCGGAGCCGCCATGTCCAACCGTTCCATCAATCTCGCCCTGCACGTCATGAAGGATCCGGCCGCCATGGCCGAAAAGACCGCCCAACTGCTGCTGGAACGTTGCGAGCGGGCCGTGGCCGCGCGCGGCGTGTTCACCCTGGCCCTGTCCGGCGGCAGCACGCCCATCCCGCTGTTCCGGCTGCTGGCCACCCCGGCCTGGCTCGACCGCCTGCCGTGGGAAAAGATCGCCGTGTACTGGGTGGACGAGCGCTGCGTGGAGCCGGACAACCCGCAGAGCAACTACGGAGTGGCCCGGCGCGAACTGCTGTCGCTGGCCCCGGCCACCCGCTTCTACCGCATGAAGGGCGAGATGGACCCCATGGAGGGTGCCGCCGCCTACGAATCGCTACTGCGCGAACACTTCGACCTGGAAAACGGCGGCTGGCCGCGCTTCGACATGGTACTGCTGGGCATGGGCGAGGACGGACACACCGCATCGCTGTTCCCCGACGGGACCGGCCTTGCCGAACACACGCGCCTGGTCATCGACCAGTACGTGCCAGCCACCAAGAGCGACCGGCTTACCCTGACCCTGCCGGTGCTGAACAACGCCCGCTGCTGCGTGTTCCTTGTTTCCGGCAGGGAAAAGCACCCCGTGCTGGCACGGGCGCTGGACCTGCTGGCGGAGCCCAACCTGCCCGCGCAGTTCGTGAAGCCCGCCAACGGGGATCTGGTGTGGATCGTCGACGAGGGTGCGGCCAAGGGGTAGCGATTGGCGCTTTGGGGTCAGCCTTCCGCAGGCGGCAGCACGTCCACCAGCGCCTCACCGGCGGCCATGTCGATGACGGCGGCCATGAACGCGGCAGCGTGCTCCACGGGCAGGCCGACAATGCATTCCACGTCGGCCCCGTGCACTTCGGACAGGATGGCAGCCTCGTACGCGGGCAGCAACCGTCGCAGCGCCCCGGCCCTGCCATGGGCCAGCACCACGGACACATGCGCGGGCACTATGCGCTGGCGCAGGGGCAGGCCGTCCAGCCCCAGCCGGGCCATGGCGGCATAGGCCCGCACCAGCCCTCCGGTGCCCAGCTTGACCCCGCCGAAATATCGTGTCACCACCGCCGCCACCTCGCCCACGCCGCCGTGCAGCAGTTGTTGCAGCATGGGGCGCCCGGCGGTGCCGTGGGGCTCGCCGTCGTCGCTGCACCCGATGCGCGCGGTG
>NZ_VSMK01000813.1 GCF_011682075.1 Nitratidesulfovibrio liaohensis | reverse complement strand
GGATACTGGCACCATCCTTCCCGGCGGTGGGGCGTTCCTGGGGCCGGACGGCATCCGCAGCGTGCCCGGCGAGGTGCTCCTGCCTGCGGTGCAGGCGCGCTATGCCGTGATTCGCGCTCCCCTTGCGCCGGGCATGCGCCCGGAATTGCGCGAGGTTGACGCCGCCCTGCGCCTGCGCGTGCCTGAAGGCGGGGCTGGTGACGGCGTGGCCGTGGACCTCTTGCGCGACTGGTTGCGTGCCGTGGGTCGACGAAAACTTGCGCCCTGGCTGCACGGGCTGGCGGTGGAGCACGGATTCCACTACCAACGCTGTGTGGTGCGCATGCAGCAGACCCGTTGGGGCAGTTGTTCCGCCCGGGGCACCATCAGTTGCAATGCCAGCCTGCTGTTCCTGCCGCGCGAACTGGCCCGCCACGTGTTGCTGCACGAGCTTTGCCACACCGTGCACCTGGACCATTCATCACGCTTTCATGCCCTGCTGGACAAGGTGGACCCCGATGCCGCGCTGTGGCGAGAGGGGCTGCGCTCCGGGTGGTCGCATGTGCCGTGGTGGGCACGCTAGCACTGTACCCATTGCCCTGATATCTAATGACGCACATCGGCGTGGCCCCCGGCTGGGGGCCGCGCCTTCATTTTCATGGGGACAGCGTTGAGGCTGTGCCAGCCCGGAATTCCGCGCAAAAAAGGGAGGCGCCTTGCGGCGCCTCCCCGATGTGGCGAGCGTTGAAGTGGCCGGGGCCTACTTCATCACGGAGCCGGAAGCAGCCTGCTGCATCTTGACTTCGACCTTTTCGGTCAGGCCTTCGTAGTAGGCGCGCAGGATTTCCAGCACTTCGTCGCGGCCGAAGTGGTCGGCAACGGGGGCGCCGTCGGACAGGGCCTTGCGCAGCTTGGTGCCGGACAGGATGACCCGGTCTTCCTTGCCGTGCGGGCAGGTGCGCAGAGAGGCCATGCCGTCGCACTTGTAGCAGTAGAAGGTCCAGTCGATCTTCAGCGGGGTGCAGATCAGGGCCTTGCCGGGTTCGGGGCAGGCTTCGTTGACGTAGGGGATCTTGTCGAAGATGGTCTGGGCTTCGAACATGCCGTAGAAGTCGCCCACGCCAGCGTGGTCACGGCCGATGATCATGCGGTTGATGCCGTAGTTCTGGCGGAAGGTGGCGTGCAGCAGGCCTTCGCGGGGACCGGCGTAACGCATGTCCAGGGGGTAGCCGGCCTGGATGACGTTCTGCTTCACGAAGTACTTTTCGACCAGGGTGTCGATGCACTTCACGCGCACTTCGGCGGGAATGTCGCCGGGCTTCAGGGCGCCCACCAGGGAGTGGATGACCACGCCGTCGCACACTTCGATGGCGATCTTGGCCAGGAATTCATGCGAGCGGTGCATGGGGTTGCGCAGCTGCAGGGCGGCAACGTTGGCCCAGCCGCGTTCTTCCATTTCGGCGCGCAGTTCGGCGGGGCGCTTGTACACGCCGGCGAACTTGGTGGGGAAGTCACCTTCGGACAGCACCTTCACGGTACCGGCGACGTTGAATTCCTTCTGTTCCATGACCATCTTCACGCCGGGGTGGTCTTCGAGCGCCACTTCCCAGAACTTCTGGGAGTCGGGGCCTTCGCCCTTGAAGACGAGCTCGCATTCCCACTTCTTGTCGGCTTCGGTCATTTCGTAGATTTCTTCGACCTTCATGGTGGCGAAGGTTTCACCCTTACGCACCAAGGCCACTTCGTCGCCCACCTTGACGGCGGCGGCGTCTTCCTTGGAGATGTCCATGGTCACCGGCACGGGCCAGAAGGTGCCGTCGGCGGTGGTCATCTTTTCGCAGACGCTCTTCCAGTCGGCCTTCTTCATGAAGCCGTTCAGCGGAGAGAAGCCGCCGATGCCCATCATGATGAGGTCGCCCTTGGTGCGCGAGCTGATTTCGATCTGCTTCAGGCCGGCGGCCTTCTTGAGTTCGGCTTCGCGGGCAGCGCCTTCGAGCAGGCAGCAGACGAGGCCCTTGCCACCATGAGGGGGAACCAGCTTGGACATACCTTCCATCCTCCAAATGAATGTGTTGTTGCCATGGCGCGCCGCATCGGGGCGGCGGCGTACGAAAAAAGCTGTTCTCGTGCGAGAAGCATGCGGGAGCGGCGGTGCATTCGGGAGTGCATCTCGCCGTCCACGCATCCCTCTTGTGAAATATTTTACATAATGTCAAGCGGCAAATGGGAGAAAAGCGTCAGCCCGCTGATTTTGACTCGGTCAGGCCGCGCCCCATGCGGCACAGGGGCGACGGGGAATGGGCAAGGCCGGGGAGCTGGCGGCCATACCGGTGTTGGAATGGCGAGCAATGGCGGCAATGGGCCGGGAGGCGGTGTGCCCAGGCGTGGGGAGCGGGAGGCTGTTGGAGGAGGTGGCGTGTTGACGGGGGGGGCTCGCTGTATTGTTGCGGATATGCTGTTTTTCTGGGTGGTTGGTGATGGATTTCTCCGCGCCAGAAAAGACCGGCTGGGCATGCGGGTAGGGTTTGGCAAGTGTTGATGGCGCTCGCCGGGAGTGACGATTGTCCACCAATTTGGTTGTGATAAAATGACCAAGGAGGGGCAGGGGGGCTTCGTTTCTCACGGCCGAAAGGGGCAAGGCAGGGGCATCGGCACGGCAATCGGGGGCGGGCTCGGTGATGGGGTGTGTGCGGGATGCGCGCAAGGCATCATTCATATATATGTGTCTGGAGGGTGTCCGCTCACCGACCATGGGGCGGTTGCCGAGCAGGGGGCGGCAAAAGGTCCGTGCGGGCCACGCGTGTGGAAGGCAGTGCCGGGGGCGTGGAAAAAACTTGTCCATCGTGAGGAAAAGGAGTACACAAACTGGGTTCAGGACCATGGTGGGCGATTTTGCGGGGATGCTGGCTGCTGGAACCCCGCCCCACCGGAGCGCTTGCGGCGCGTCCGGTAGCCCGTGTGACCGTGTGTTCGGTGTGAACCTGCCCGTAGGTGATGGGCGGGTTCCGTATCATGTTGCTTGACAACGGTCAGGCGCTGGGCTATGCCCATGCGCCTTTACCGATTGTTTCCGATCCACTTTCACGGAGGAGCAGAATGCCCACTATCAACCAGCTCATTCGCAAAGAGCGCAAGGCAGTGCTGAAGCGGAAGAAGACCCCCGCTCTCCAGGCCTGCCCGCAGCGCCGTGGCGTGTGCACCCGCGTGTACACCACCACCCCGAAGAAGCCGAACTCCGCCTTGCGTAAGGTTGCCCGCGTGCGCCTCACCAACGGTATCGAAGTTACCGCCTACATTCCCGGTGAAGGCCACAACCTGCAGGAACACTCTGTCGTCATGATCCGCGGCGGCCGCGTGAAAGACTTGCCCGGTGTCCGCTACCACATCGTGCGCGGCACCCTCGACACTGCCGGTGTGCAGGATCGTCGCCAGGGCCGTTCCAAGTACGGCGCCAAGCGTCCCAAATAGCAAGGGAGTATTTCGATGCCTCGTAAAGGTCCCGTCCCCAGACGTGAAATTCTGCCCGATCCGGTGTACAACAGCCGGCTGGCCGCCCGTTTCATCAACCGCCTGATGTACGACGGCAAGAAGGGTGTGGCAGAAAAGTTGTTCTACAAGTCGCTCGAAACCCTGGGCGAAAAAACCGGCGAAGAACCCCTGAAGGCGTTCGAACGCGCCGTCGAGTCCGTGAAGCCGCACCTTGAAGTGAAGGCCCGCCGCGTTGGCGGTGCCACCTACCAGGTGCCCATGGACGTGCGCCCCGATCGCCAGGTCTCCCTGGCCATCCGCTGGCTGATCAACTATGCCCGCTCGCGTGGCGAGAAGGGCATGTCCGCGAAGCTTTCCGCCGAGCTCATCGATGCCTTCAACAGTCGCGGCGGCGCCGTGAAGAAGAAGGAAGACACCCACCGCATGGCCGAAGCCAACAAGGCCTTCGCCCATTACCGCTGGTAGGGCGCCGGAGTACCCATCGTGTCCAGAACCGTCCCCCTCGAACGGCAGAGGAACATCGGGATCATGGCCCACATTGACGCGGGCAAGACCACGACTACCGAGCGCATCCTCTATTACACCGGCGTTTCCCACAAGATCGGCGAAGTGCATGATGGCGCTGCTACCATGGACTGGATGGAGCAGGAGCAGGAACGCGGCATCACCATCACTTCCGCTGCCACCACGTGCAGTTGGAAAGACCACACCATCAACATCATCGACACGCCCGGCCACGTCGACTTCACCATCGAAGTCGAACGTTCGCTGCGCGTGCTTGACGGTGCAGTGGCCGTGTTCGACGCCGTCGCCGGTGTCGAGCCGCAGTCGGAAACGGTGTGGCGCCAGGCCAACCGCTACGGCGTTCCCCGCATCTGCTTCGTCAACAAGATGGACCGCATCGGCGCCAACTTCTTCCGTTGCGTCGACATGATGGTCGAGCGCCTGCGCGCGAAGCCCATCCCCATCCAACTGCCCATCGGCAGCGAAGACAAGTTCGAAGGCGTGGTCGACCTGATCAGCGGCAAGGCCATCAAGTTCGACAAGTCCAGCAAGGGCGTGGAGTTCACGGAAGAAGACGTGCCCGCCGACATGATGGACCTGTACCTTGAAAAGCGCCTCGCCATGGTCGAAGCCGTGGCCGAAGAGGACGAAGCCCTGCTCGAGAAGTACCTGGGCGGCGAAGAGCTGACCGAGGAAGAAATCATCTCGTGCGTGCGCAAGGCCACCATTGCCCGCAACATCGTTCCGGTGTTCTGCGGATCGGCCTTCCGCAACATGGGCGTGCAGCCGCTGCTTGACGCGGTGGTCGCCTTCCTGCCTTCGCCCCTGGACATCGAGCAGATGAAGGGCATGAACCCGGACAACGAAGAGGAAACCATCGTCTGCCCCTGCAGCGACAAGGAGCCTCTGGCCGGTCTGGTGTTCAAGCTGTTCTCCGACCCCTACATCGGCCACCTGTCCTTCTTCCGCATCTACTCCGGTTTCATCGAGTCCGGCATGACCGTGCTGAACTCGACCACCGGCAAGAAGGAACGCGTCGGCCGCCTGCTGCGCATGCACGCCAACAAGCGTGAAGAGATCAAGTGGGCGGGCGCAGGCGACATCGTGGCCGTGGTGGGTCTGAAGCAGGCCTCCACCGGTGATACCATGTGCGACGAAAAGCGCCCCGTGGTGCTCGAATCGCTGGATATCCCCGAGCCGGTCATCGAAGTGGCCATCGAGCCCAAGACCAAGGCCGACCGCGATGCGCTGTCCGCCGCCCTCGCCAAGCTGGCCAAGGAAGACCCGTCGTTCCGCGTGAAGGGCGACGAGGAAACCGGCCAGACCCTGATCGCGGGCATGGGCGAACTGCACCTTGAAATCATCGTCGACCGCCTGACCCGCGAGTTCAGCGTCAACGCCAACGTGGGCAAGCCTCAGGTTGCGTACCGCGAAACCATCACGTCTTCGTCCAAGTCGGACATGAAGCACGTGAAGCAGTCGGGTGGCCGTGGCCAGTACGGTCACGCGGTCATCGAGATCGAACCGAACCCCGGCAAGGGCTACGAGTTCGTGAACGCGATCACCGGCGGCGTCATCCCCAAGGAATACATCGCCCCGGTGGACAAGGGTATCCAGGACGCCATGAAGAGCGGCGTGCTGGCTGGCTTCCCCACCGTGGACATCAAGGTCACCCTGGTGTTCGGTTCGTACCACGACGTCGACTCCTCGGAGCAGGCGTTCTACGTGACCGGCTCCATGGCCATCAAGGACGCCATCCACAAGGCCTCGCCGGTTCTGCTTGAACCGATCATGGACGTGGAAGTGGTGACCCCCGACGAATACCTCGGCGACGTCATGGGCGACCTGAACGGCCGCCGCGGCCGCGTGCAGAACATGGAAGCCCGCGTGGGTTCCCAGGCCGTGCGTGCCCAGGTGCCGCTGTCCGAGATGTTCGGCTACGCCACCGACCTGCGTTCCAAGACGCAGGGCCGCGCCACCTTCTCCATGCAGTTCCACCACTACGAGCGGGTTCCGGCCCAGCTCGCCGAAGAAGTGATCAAGAAGAAGGGCTAGCCCTTCCTCTCGTGGAGAGCCGGAGCCATCGGTAAAGGACTCCGTAGAAATCAGAGCCCCGGGTGTTTGCCCGGGGCTCTTTTTTTTAGAAAATTCTTGACGGGGGCGGGTGGCTGGGGTATTGAACCCTCTCGCGCCGGTTCTCCGGTGTGAAAAACGTGATCCCCGAAGCTTCGGGGGCCCCTGTAACGGCAGGGGAAGGGCGGGTCGAGCCTGTCCTGATGCGTTTGGCGCAAGCCAAGCTTTGACAATTGCAGGCGTTACCGAATGCCGCAATTATGTCATGCCGTTCCAGTCCGTCGTTAACCCCTTGTTGGCGGGCTGTAAGGTACTGTACGTGCGGGGCGCTATGCGCCCTATTCGGTGACCCCTGTGGACCACCTGCACTCGCCGGAGCATGCTCCGGCCTGGGCCAGGCTGGCGACAACATGGGTGATCTTCCCGGACGGATACCGCGAATGCGGTGCCGCGCGGCGACGAGAAGGCCTTTGGGTGTGCCAGCCGGCTCCCCCCTCCCGCCTTTCTCCAAATCGCTCCGAACCCCCGAAGATCACGGCACCCCCGTCCCCCGCCGGACGGCAAGCCGCCATGGCGTCATATGCCACCTGTGCCCGCGTCGCGGAAGCGGCGTCCGGGTATTGCGTAGCTCCGGATGCTTATGGCGGGTCTCGGTGTGCCGCCACCGAACGTGAGGAACTCTGCAGCCTACGGCACCTGCCTCTCACCTCATGGCAGTCAGGCGTCGGACGGCAAGGGTACGTTTGCCAGATAACGGAGTAATCAACAATGACGACAGTTAGCAGTGATCGTATCAGAATCAAGCTGAAAGCTTACGATTACCGCATCCTCGACAAGGCTGTGGCGGAAATCGTGGATACGGCGCGCAACACGGGCGCCGGGGTGGCTGGTCCCATCCCCCTGCCCACCAACATTCACAAGTACACCGTCAACCGGAGCGTGCACGTCGACAAGAAGTCGCGCGAGCAGTTCGAAATGCGCATCCACAAGCGGCTCATGGACATCCTCGAGCCTACGCAGCAGACCGTGGACGCACTGGGCAAGCTGAGCCTGCCCGCCGGTGTGGACGTCGAAATCAAGCTCTAGTGAGAGGAAGTCATGGCTGAGAAATTGGGTATCCTGGGTCGCAAGGTCGGCATGACCCGCATTTTCGCCAGTGATGGTTCCGCCGTGGCTGTTACGGTCATCCAGGCCGGTCCCTGTCCGGTCATCCAGGTTCGCAACGGCGAGACCGACGGCTACGACGCCGTCCAGATCGCTTTTGAGGAAGCCAAGGAAAAGCACGTAACCAAGCCCGCCCGTGGCCACTTCGCCAAGGCAGGCAAGGGTCTTTTCCGCAACCTCCGCGAAATTCGCCTGGAAGCGCCTGCCGAATTCGAAGTCGGCCAGGAACTCACCGTGTCCCTGTTCGCCGCTGGCGAAAAGGTGAAGGTGACCGGCACCAGCATAGGCAAGGGGTACCAGGGCGTCATGCGCCGCTGGAACTTCGCCGGCTCCAAGGACACGCACGGCTGCGAAAAGGTGCATCGTTCCGGTGGTTCCATCGGTAACAACACCTTCCCGGGTCACGTGTTCAAGGGCAAGAAGATGGCTGGCCACTGGGGTGACGAGCGCGTGACGGTCAAGAATCTCGAGATCGTCGACATCCGCGCCGAAGACAACGTCATTCTGGTGAAGGGTGCCGTTCCCGGCCCCAAGAACGGCCTGGTCCTGGTGCGCAAGCAGTAACGAAATGAGGATGATCACATGGCTGTGGTGAAAGTATACGATCAGAACAAGAAGGAAGCCGGCGAACTGACGCTCGCTCCCGAGGTGTTCGAGGTCGAGGTGAAGCCTGAGATTCTCAATCTCGTGGTCCGTGCGCACCGCGCCGGGCTGCGCTCCGGCACCCATGCCACCAAGACCCGCGCCTTCGTCTCCGGCGGTGGTGCAAAGCCCTGGCGCCAGAAAGGCACCGGCCGCGCACGTTCCGGTTCGAACCGCTCGCCCATCTGGCGTGGTGGGGCCATCATTTTCGGCCCCCAGCCCCGCGAGTACGGCTTCAAGGTGAACAAGAAGGTCCGCCAGCTGGCCCTGAAGATGGCGCTCAGCTCGCGGCTTGCCGGCGAGAACCTGATGGTGGTCAAGGGCATCGAACTGCCCGAGATCAAGACCAAGCTGTTCGCCAAGGTGGCCGGTGCCCTGGGCCTCGAAAAGGCTCTGGTGATCACCGCCGAAGCGGATACCACCCTCGCCCTTTCGGCCCGCAACATTCCCGGCATTACCCTGATCACCGCCGACCAGCTCAGCGTCTACGAGATTCTGAAGCACCCGAAGCTGGTGATGTTCGAGGGCGCCGTCGAATCCGTCCAGGCCAGGCTGAAGTAGGGAGGTTGGTCATGGATTATACACAGATTCTCGTGAAGCCCCTGGTGTCCGAAAAGGCCACCTTCGTGAAGGAACAGGCCCAGCAGGTCGTGTTCTTCGTGAACCCCCGGGCCAACAAGATCGAAATCAAGAAGGCCGTCGAAGCCGCCTTCAAGGTCAAGGTGACCGACGTCAACGTCATCACCAAGAAGCCTTCTGACAAGGTCCGTCAGGGCCGCGTCGTGGGCCGGATCTCCGGCTGCAAGAAGGCCTATGTGACCCTGGCTCCCGGCGAAAAAATCGAATTCTTCGAGGGAGTGTAAGCAATGGCTGTTCGTAAGCTGAAACCGACATCTCCCGGTCGCCGCTTCCAGACCGTCTCGGATTTCGAGGAAGTCACCAGGAGCACGCCCGAGAAGTCCCTTACCGAGGGGCTGACCAAGAAGAGCGGTCGCAACAACAATGGCCGCGTGACCATGCGCCGTCGCGGCGGCGGTCACAAGCGCCTGTACCGCATCATCGACTTCCGTCGTAACAAGCTCGGTATCGCGGCCACCGTCGCGCACATCGAGTACGACCCCAACCGTACCGCCCGCATCGCGCTGCTGCACTACGCGGATGGCGAGAAGCGTTACATCCTCGCCCCGCTCGGCATCAAGCAGGGCGACATGGTGCAGGCTGGCGAAGGCGCGGACATCAAGCCTGGCAATGCCATGCCCATGGCCCGCATCCCGGTCGGTACCGTGCTGCACAACATCGAGCTCTACCCCGGTCGTGGCGGCCAGTTCTGCCGCGCCGCCGGTACCTACGCCCAGCTGGTGGCCAAGGAAGGCAAGTACGCCCTCCTGCGCATGCCTTCGGGCGAAGTGCGCAAGGTGCTTGCGGCCTGCTGCGCCACCATCGGCCAGGTCGGCAACGTGAACCACGAGAACATCTCGTTGGGCAAGGCTGGCCGCAATCGCTGGCTCGGCCGTCGTCCCAAGGTCCGCGGCGTCGCCATGAACCCCATCGACCACCCGTTGGGTGGTGGTGAAGGCCGCAGCTCCGGCGGTCGCCATCCGGTGACTCCGTGGGGCGTGCCCACCAAGGGGTACAAGACCCGCGATCGCAAGAAGGCTTCCACGAAGCTCATCGTCAAGCGTCGCGGTCAGAAGTAGGAGTAGAGCATGCCCAGATCCCTGAAGAAAGGTCCGTTCATCGACGACCATCTGATCAAGAAAGTGGAATTGGCCGTGTCGAACAGCGACCGCCGCGTCATCAAGACGTGGTCGCGTCGGTCCACCATCGCTCCCGAGATGGTCGGCCTGACGTTCGCGGTCCACAATGGGAAGAAGTTCATTCCCGTGTTCGTCACCGAGAACATGGTGGGTCACAAGCTGGGCGAATTCGCCCCGACCCGCACGTTCTACGGGCATGCCGCGGACAAGAAGAGCAAAGCAAAGAAGTAGTGGGTGAATCCGATGGAATCGAGAGCCACCGCGAAATTCATGCGTGTGTCGCCGCGTAAGGCCCGCCTGGTTGCCCAGAACGTGAAGGGGCTGCCTGTCGAAGACGCCATGAATATCCTGAAGTTCACGCCCAACAAGCCTGCCGACATCATCTTCGGCGTGCTTCGTTCCGCCCTCGCCAACGCCGAGCAGCTGCCCGGCATCGACGTGGACGCCATGGTCGTGAAGCAGATCGTCATCAACGAAGGCCCCACCTGGAAGCGGTTTCTTCCGCGTGCGCAGGGTCGCGCCACCAAGATTCGGAAGCGTACCAGCCACATCACCGTGATTCTCGCAGAAGGGCAGGAATAGGTTATGGGTCAGAAAGTACATCCTTACGGCTTCCGGCTGGGGTACAACAAGAACTGGCAGTCGCGCTGGTTCAGCAAGAAGGAATACCCCGGCTTCGTCTTCGAGGATCACAACATCCGCAAGTTCGTGAAGAAGACGCTGTACCACGCCGGTCTTTCCAAGATCGAGATCGAGCGCGCCGGCGGCAAGGTGCGGCTGATCCTCTCCACCGCGCGTCCGGGCATCGTCATCGGGCGCAAGGGCGTGGAAATCGAAAAGCTGCGTGGCGACCTGCGCAAGAAGTTCAAGCGCGAGTTCTCCATTGAAGTGAACGAAATCCGCCGCCCTGAAGTGGAAGCCCAGCTCGTTGCCGAAAACATCGCGCTGCAGCTTGAACGCCGCGTGGCCTTCCGTCGCGCCATGAAGCGCACGGTGTCCATGTCGCGCAAGTTCGGCGCCGAAGGCATCAAGGTGACCTGTTCCGGCCGCCTCGCCGGGGCCGAAATCGCCCGTACCGAATGGTACCGCGATGGTCGGGTGCCCCTGCAGACCCTGCGTGCCGACATCGACTTCGGTTTTGCCGAGGCCCGCACCACCTACGGGGTGATCGGCGTCAAGGTCTGGATTTTCAAGGGTGAAATTCTGGACAACGAGGTAGAACAGTAATGCTGAGCCCCAGAAAGGTTAAATTCCGCAAGTGGCAGAAGGGCCGTCTGCGTGGCATGGCCACCCGCGGCGCCACTGTCTCCTTCGGTGATATCGGTCTTAAGGCAGTAGAACACGGCAAGCTGTCCAGCCAGCAGATCGAGGCCGCCCGTATCGCCATGATGCGCCACATCAAGCGCGGCGGTAAGGTCTGGATCCGCATCTTCCCCGACCATCCGGTCACCGCCAAGCCCCTCGAAACCCGCCAGGGTTCCGGTAAGGGCGCCCCGGTGGGCTGGTGCGCTCCGGTGAAGCCGGGCCGCGTGCTTTACGAAATCAAGGGCGTCAGCCTGGAGCTGGCCAAGGAAGCTCTGACCCGCGCCGCCCACAAGCTCCCCATCAAGACGACCATTGTCGTGCGGGAGGGCCTCTAGAATGAACGCCGCAGAACTGAGAAAGCTCAGCGCTGAACAGCTCAAGGACAAGTTGGCCGAATCCCGCAAGGAACTGTTCGATCTGCGCTTCCGCCACGCCACCGCGCAGTTGGAGAAGACCTCCAACCTCCCGGCGACCAAGCGCGAGATCGCCCGGATTCTGACCATCCTGAAGGAAAAGGGGTAAGCCCATGTCCGAAGAACTGATGAACCGCAAGGGCAGGGTGCTCACCGGGATCGTCGTCAGCGACAAGAACGACAAGACCATTGTCGTCCGCGTCGAGACGCTGGTGCAGCATCCCCTGCTGAAGAAGTACGTGCGCCGCCGCAACAAGTTCACCGCTCACGATCCCCAGAACGAGTGCGGCATCGGCGACAAGGTGAAGATCATCGAGTACCGTCCGCTCAGCCGCAACAAGCGCTGGCATCTGGTCTCCATTCTCGAAAAAGCCGTGTAGGGGTTTGCGATGATCCAGGTAGAATCCACGCTGCAGGTGGCGGACAATTCCGGTGCGAAGAAAGTCGCGTGCATCAAGGTGCTCGGCGGCTCCAAGCGCCGCTACGCCACCGTGGGCGACATCGTCGTCGTTTCCGTGAAGGAAGCCCTGCCGCACTGCAAGGTGAAGAAGGGCGACGTGATGCAGGCCGTCATCGTGCGCACCCGCAAGGAAGTTCGCCGCGTCGACGGTTCGTACATCAAGTTCGATTCCAACGCGGCCGTTCTGCTGAACAAGCAGGGCGAGCCGGTGGGCACCCGCATCTTCGGCCCCGTTGCCCGTGAACTGCGCGGCAAGAACTTCATGAAGATCGTCTCGCTGGCGCCCGAAGTGCTCTAGGAGCCCACAAATGAAACAGTTCCGCATCCGCAAGGACGACAAAGTGGTCGTCATCGCCGGCAAGGACAAGGGCAAGATCGGCAAGGTGCTGAAGGTTCTTCCCAAGAAGGACGGAGTGCTTGTCGAGAAGGTCAACATGGTCAAGCGCCACATGCGCGCCAATCCGTACCGGCAGCAGCCGGGCGGCATCATCGAGAAGGAGATGCCTGTTGACATCTCCAACGTGATGGTGATGTGCGATGCGTGCGCCAAGGCCACCAAGGTGGGCTACCGCTACACCGAGGACGGCAAGAAAGTTCGCTTCTGCAAGAAGTGCAACGAAATCATTGGATAGGGTGAGAGACGATGACGCGTCTTGAACAGATATACCGCGAGAAAGTGGTTCCGGTATTGCAGAAGGAGTTCAACTACACTTCTTCGATGCAGGTTCCCGGGATTGAAAAAGTCTCTCTGAATATCGGCCTCGGCGCCGCGAGCCAGAACAACAAGTTGATGGAAGAAGCCATCAAGGAGTTGACCGCTATCGCCGGGCAGAAGGCCGTCGTGACCCGCGCAAAGAAGTCCATCGCGTCGTTCAAGCTGCGCGAAGGCATGCCCATCGGCTGCCGCGTGACGCTGCGCAAGGAACGCATGTGGGACTTCCTGGACAAGCTGATGAACTTCGCGCTGCCCCGCGTGCGCGACTTCAGAGGGATTCCGGACCGTGGCTTCGATGGCCGGGGCAATTTTACCCTGGGCATCAAGGAACACACCATTTTCCCCGAGCTGGAAGTGGATCGCGTTGACAACCCCAAGGGGATGAACATCACGATCGTTACCACTGCCCAGACGGACAAGGAAGGCAAGCTGCTGCTCGACCAGCTCGGCATGCCTTTCAAGAAGTAAGGAGAAACGGCTTTGTCTCGTACATCGCTTGAAGTGAAGGCGCAGCGCAAGCCCAAGTTCTCCGCACGCGCCTACAACCGTTGTCCGGTCTGCGGCCGCCCGCGTGCCTACATGCGCAAGTTCGGTCTTTGCCGTATCTGCTTCCGCAACATGGCCCTGCGCGGCGAACTGCCCGGCGTTCGCAAGTCGAGCTGGTAAGTCACCAAGGAGTAAGGAATGCTGACTGATCCTATTGCTGATATGCTTACGCGTATCCGCAACGCACACTTGGCCCTGCACAAGGAAGTGAGTGTGCCGCGCTCGAAGATCAAGGAATCCATCGCTGCCATCCTGAAGCAGGAAGGCTACATCGAAGATGTCGCGATGGAAGAGGCCGAGATCAAGATCTCCCTCAAGTATTTCAAAGGCAAGCCGGTCATTTCCGGCCTGAAGCGGGTGAGCAAGCCCGGCCGCCGGGTGTATGTCGGTTCCTCCGACATCCCCAAGGTCCAGAACGGCCTTGGCATCTGCATCCTGTCCACCTCCAGCGGTGTCCTTGCGGGCACGCAGGCCCGCGACCGCAAGGTCGGCGGTGAACTGCTCTGCGAAATCTGGTAGGGTACGGACATGTCGCGAATCGGTAAACTCCCCATCGCCATTCCTTCCGGCGTTGAAGTGAAGGTCGGGACCGAAGCCGTCGAGGTCAAGGGCCCGAAGGGCGTGCTTGTCACCCCCACCCACGCGGAACTGAACTACGCGGTGGAAGACGGCCATGTCGTCATCACCCGCGCCACCGAAACCCGTACCGCCCGTGCTCAGCACGGCCTGCGCCGCACCCTGCTTGCCAACTGCATCCAGGGCGTGACCAAGGGCTTCTCCAAGACCCTGGAAGTCATCGGCGTCGGCTACAAGGTTGCCGTGAAGGGCAATCTTGTGGAACTCGCGGTCGGTTTCTCGCACCCGGTCATCATGGAAATGCCCGAAGGCGTCGAAGCCAAGGTGGAAGGCCAGAAGCTGACCATCTCGGGCAACAGCAAGGAAGTGGTCGGCGAGATCGCCGCACGCATCCGCCGCGTGCGTAAGCCTGAACCCTACAAGGGCAAGGGCATCAAGTACGACAACGAGCAGATTCGCCGCAAGGCCGGCAAGTCTGGTGGCAAATAGGCAGGTATGAGAAAATGACGATGACCAAGAACGATGCCAGAAAGCGGCGCAAAGTCCGCATTCGCAAGAAGATCGCCGGGAGCACCGAGCGTCCCCGGCTGGTTGTCTACCGCTCGAACCTGCACGTCTACGCCCAGATCGTGGACGACGCCACCGGTGCCACGCTTGTTGCCACCTCCACCCTTGCCATCGGCAAGGCCCAGGCCGGGGCGCACTGCAACAAGGCCGGGGCGGAACTGGTGGGCAAGGAAATCGCGCGTCTTGCTGGCGAAAAGAGCATCAAGCGCGTGGTGTTCGACCGTAACGGCTACCTGTATCACGGGCGCATCAAGGCTGTTGCCGACGGTGCCCGTGAGGGCGGCCTGGAATTCTAACGGGTGGTAGGTACTGGCATGGAACAGAATGAGTTCGGGTTGGTAGAGAAGATTGTCTACCTTAACCGAGTTGCCAAGGTTGTGAAGGGCGGTCGCCGCTTCAGCTTCAGCGCCCTCGTTGTCGTGGGCGACGGCAAGGGCGCCGTGGGCTTCGGCCTCGGCAAGGCCCAGGAAGTGCCGGAAGCCCTGCGCAAGGCCACCGAACGCGCGAAGAAGGACATGGTCCAGATTCCGCTGGTGGACGGCACCCTTCCGTACGAAATCCAGGGCGAGTTCGGCGCCGGCTGCGTCATGCTGAAGCCCGCCTCCAAGGGTACCGGCATCATCGCCGGTGGTGCGGTGCGCGCCGTCATGGAAGCCGTGGGCGTGACCGACGTGCTTGCCAAGGCCATCGGCACCAACAACCCGCACAACGTGCTGCGCGCCACCATGGCGGGGCTTACCTCGCTGCGCAGCGCCGAGTACGTGAGCCAGCTTCGCGGCATGAAGCTCGAAGCGCCCAGAAAGTAGGACGCAATCATGATCAAGGTGAAGCTCGTACGCAGCTGGATCGGCTGCAACCCCAAGCAGCGCAAGGTTCTTGACGCGCTTGGCCTGCGAAAGATCCGTTGCGAGAAGTCGTTTGAGGACAATGCCGCCATTCGCGGCATGATCGCCGAAGTAAAGCACCTGGTCGAGGTCAGTGAATAATGAGACTGCACGAACTCTATCCGTTCGCCGAGGAACGGGCATCGCGCAAGCGCGTGGGCCGCGGTTCCGGTTCGGGGCTCGGCTGCACCTCCGGCAAGGGTAACAAGGGCCAGAACGCCCGCGCTGGTGGCGGTGTCCGCCCCGGTTTCGAAGGCGGCCAGATGCCGCTGCAGCGTCGTCTGCCCAAGCGCGGCTTCAAGAACGCTCCCTTCAAGGCAACCTACGAAGTGATCAACCTCGATCGCCTCGTGGCGTCCTTCGAAGGCAAGACCGACATCACGCTGGAAGACATCTACGCGCGCGGCCTGTGCAAGGCTGGCGCCTCGGTGAAGATTCTCGGCGTGGGCGAAGTCAGCGTGGCCCTTACGGTGGAAGCGCACAAGTTCAGCGCTTCCGCTGCCGAAAAGATCCGCAACGCCGGTGGCGAAGCCAAGGCACTGGAAGGGTAAGCCGTGGCGCTTAGTGGTGTAGAAAACCTGGCGCGTCTGCCGGAGCTTCGCAAGAAGCTCTTCTGGACGTTCCTGTTGCTGGCCGCATACCGCATCGGGGTTCACGTCCCGGTTCCCGGGGTGGATTCCGGAGCGCTGGCCGATTTCTTCGCCAGCGTCCAGAACACCCTTTTCGGCCTCTTCGACATGTTCTCCGGGGGCGGGCTCCGCAATCTGTCGGTGTTCGCCCTCGGTATCATGCCCTACATCTCCGCCTCCATCATCATCCAGCTTCTGCAGGTCGTAAGCCCTGAACTGAAGCGGATGTCCAAGGAGGAGGGGGCGGCGGGCCGCCGCAAGATCACCCAGTACACCCGGTACGCCACGGTGCTCATCACCGTGATCCAGGGCTTCGGCATCGCCGTGGGCCTGGAAAACATGCACAGCCCCGCGGGCGCGCCCGTGGTGCTGGATGCGGGCTGGGGCTTCCGGATGATCACCATCGCAACCCTGACCGCCGGCACCGTGTTGATCATGTGGCTTGGCGAGCAGATTACCGAGAAGGGAATCGGCAACGGCATTTCGCTGATCATCTTCTCGGGCATCGTCGCCGGCATTCCCGGCGGCATAGTCAAGTCGGCCCAGCTGATCAAGGCTGGCGACATGAGCGTGTTCACGGCGATTCTGGTACTGGCGCTGATGGCGGTGGTGCTTGGCTGCATCGTGTTCATGGAACGCGGGCAGCGGCGCATTCCCATCCATTACGCCAAACGACAGGTTGGCCGTAAGATGTTCGGCGGGCAGAGCACGCATCTGCCGTTGCGCATCAACACGGCGGGCGTCATTCCGCCCATCTTCGCCTCGTCGCTGCTGCTGTTCCCCGCGACCATCGCCAGCTTCTCGGCCAACGAGACGCTGAAGCACGTGGCCTCGTGGTTCGCGCCGCATACGGTGATGTACAACATCCTGTTCATCAGCCTCATCGTGTTCTTCTGCTTCTTCTACACGGCGATCATCTTCGACCCGAAGGACATCGCCGAAAACCTGAAGAAGGGCGGCGGGTTCATCCCCGGCATCCGCCCCGGGGACAAGACCCGGCAGTACATCGACAGAGTGCTTACCCGGATGACCATCTGGGGGGCCATCTACATATCCGCAATCTGCGTCCTGCCCATGATCCTCATCGCGCAGTTCAACGTGCCGTTCTATTTCGGCGGCACCAGCGTGTTGATTCTCGTGGGCGTGGCCATGGACTTCATGTCGCAGGTGGAATCGCACCTGATCTCACGGCAGTACGAGGGTCTCATGAACAAGACCCGCATCAAGGGACGGCAGTGAGTTGAAGAAGTTCCGCGGAGTCTTCATCAAGAATGACAACGAGATTGGCCTCCTTCGGGAGGCCAATCGAATCGTTGCCGCGATACTGGACGTCCTTGGCGAACACGTTCGCCCGGGCGTTTCGACGATGCATTTCGAAGAGCTGGCCCAGGCGGAATGCCGCAAGCACGGCGTCCGCCCGGCCTTTCAGGGCTATCACGGATTTCCGTTTGCCCTGTGCTGCTCGGTGAACGAAGAGGTGGTGCATGGCTTTCCCTCGACGAAGCGGATTCTCCAGGAAGGGGACATCGTCAGCTTCGACATGGGCGTCGTGTACGACGGCTTCTACGGCGACTCCGCCCGCACCTATCCGGTGGGGACGGTGAGCGACGAGGCCGCGCGCCTCATCCGCGTTACGCGCGAATCGCTCTTCGAGGGCATCGCCGAGGCGCGGGTGGGCAACACCCTGTACGACATCTCGGCGGCCGTGCAACGGCATGTCGAGGCTGCCGGTTTCGGGGTGGTGCGCAGGTTCGTGGGGCACGGCATTGGCCGGTCGCTGCACGAAAAGCCCGAAATACCCAACTTCGTGCCGCGCGGCATGCCTGGCGTTCCCCTGAAGCCGGGCATGGTGCTGGCCATCGAACCGATGGTCACGGTGGGGACGTACGAGGTGGAAATCCTTGCCGACAACTGGACCGCGGTCACCCGCGACCGCAAGCTGTCGGCCCATTTCGAACACAGCGTGGCCATCACGCCGGACGGGCCGATCATTCTCAGCCTGTCGCAGGCAGAGGCGGCGCGACTTGCCGGTTGACGGACGCCGGTGGGGGTGATATGCACCCCTGTTCCGACGTTGCTCTTCCGTCATGTCGGGCCAAAGACAAACAACGGAGTCGAACATGAAAGTCAGGCCTTCCGTCAAGAAGATGTGCCCCAAGTGCAAGGTTATCCGCCGCCGGGGCATTCTCAGGGTCATTTGCGACAACCCCCGGCACAAGCAGCGCCAGGGCTAAGCCGTCAGGAGTAAACAGTGGCCAGAATTGCAGGTGTCGATCTGCCCCGTGGCAAGCGCGTTGACATCGCCCTTACCTATATCTACGGTATCGGGCGCACTACCGCGCTTCAGATTCTGGATGTTACCGGCGTTGACTGGAGCCGGAACATCGATGACCTGAGCGCCGACGAAGTTAACGAAATCCGTAAGGAACTCGAGCAGAACCACAAGGTTGAAGGCGATCTCCGGCGTGAGATTTCCAGCAACATCAAGCGTCTGATGGACATTGGCTGCTACCGCGGCCTGCGCCATCGTCGCGGTCTGCCGGTTCACGGTCAGCGCACCCATACCAACGCCCGCACCCGCAAGGGCCCGCGTCGCGGCGCTGTCGGCAAGAAGAAGTAATCCAAGGCTAGCACAAAGGCGTGGAATCTCACCTGCGTCGCCAGGGCAAGCAAATTTCCCGGTGGCCAGCGCGGCACGGCTCTGTCATGACTGAGCTCGTTTTGAGGTTCCGGCTGCAAGCCCCCTAATTCTAGTCCGCAGAGAGTAAGTCATGGCAAGACCCAAGCGTACGGTCAAAAAGAAAGAGAAGAAGAACGTCCCGGTCGGGATTGTTCACATTCAGGCGACGTTCAACAACACCATCGTGACCTTCACGGACACGCGGGGAAACACCATCAGCTGGGCCAGCGCCGGGCAGAGCGGTTTCAAGGGCTCGCGCAAGAGCACCCCGTTCGCCGCGCAGGTGGCTGCCGAACAGGCGGCCAAGCGTGCCCAGGATCACGGCATGCGTACCGTGGGCATCTACGTCAAGGGCCCCGGCTCCGGCCGTGAAGCCGCCATGCGCGCAGTCAATGCCGCGGGCTTCAAGGTCGCCTTCATCCGTGACATCACCCCGATTCCCCACAACGGCTGCCGTCCGCCCAAGCGGCGCCGCGTCTAGTTAGGAGGATCCAGCCTTGGCTAAGTACAATGACGCAAAGTGCCGGATGTGCCGGCGTGAAGGCACCAAGCTTTTCCTCAAGGGCGACCGCTGCTACACCGACAAGTGCGCGTACGACCGTCGTCCTTACGCGCCCGGTCAGCATGGCCGCGCCCGCAAGAAGGTGAGCGACTACGCCGTCCAGCTGCGCGAGAAGCAGAAGGTCCGTCGCGTGTATGGCGTTCTTGAACGCCAGTTCCGCGGTTACTTCCACAAGGCCGACATGGCCAAGGGCGTGACCGGCGCCAACCTGCTGGCCATTCTCGAACGCCGCCTCGACAACGTGATCTACCGTCTCGGTTTCGCCAACTCGCGCCAGCAGGCGCGCCAGCTGGTGCGACACGGCATCTTCACGCTGAACGGCCGCAAGGCGAACATTCCTTCGATGCAGGTTCGCGTTGGCGACATCATCGAAGTGCCCGAAGCCAGCCGCAAGATCCCCGTGATCGCCGAGGCCCAGGAAGTTATTGCCCGTCGCGGCTGCCCCTCGTGGCTGGAAGTGGACGGTCCGAACTTCAAGGGCATGGTCAAGGCCCTGCCGCAGCGCGAAGACATTCAGTTCCCGATCAACGAACACCTGATTGTCGAGCTTTACTCCAAATAAGCGGGTGTGAGCATGCTCATCAAACAAGGCGACAGGCTTATCAACACCCGGAACTGGTCGGAGCTCGTGAAGCCCGAACAGATCACCCGGGACAGCGACCCGGCCGATGCCATGTACGGCAAGTTCGTGTGCGAACCGCTGGAACGTGGCTACGGCACCACCATCGGCAATGCGCTGCGTCGGGTTCTGCTGTCGTCGCTTCAGGGCGCGGCGTTCGTCTCGGTGAAGGTCTCGGGCGTACAGCACGAGTTCACCACCATTCCCGGCGTGCTTGAGGACGTGACCGACATCGTCCTCAACCTGAAGCAGGTGCGTCTTGCCATGGACACGGACGAGCCCCAGTTCCTGGAGCTTTCCGTGAACAAGAAGGGCGCGGTGAAGGCCGGCGACATCAAGACCAACCAGCACGTGATGGTCCTCAACCCCGACCTGCACATCGCCACGCTGACCGAAGACCTGGAACTCACCTTCGAGTTCGAGGTGCGCATGGGCAAGGGCTACGTGCCCGCGGACATGCACGAAGGCCTCAGCGAAGAGATCGGGCTGATCAAGCTGGATTCCAGCTTCGCCCCGGTCCGCAAGGTCGCCTACACGGTGGAGCAGGCTCGCGTCGGCCAGATGACCAACTACGACAAGCTCATCATCGAGGTCTGGACCGATGGGTCCGTGACCCCCGAAGATGCGATTGCCTACAGTGCGAAGATCATCAAGGACCAGATATCCGTCTTCATCAACTTCGATGAGCGCATTTCGGGTGAAAGTTCCGGCAATTCGTCGGGCAGCAGCGATCTTAACGAGAACCTGTTCAAGGGGATCGACGAGCTCGAACTGTCCGTGCGCGCCACCAACTGCCTGAAGAGCGCCAACATCACCCTGGTGGGCGAACTGGTTCAGAAGTCCGAGAACGAAATGCTGAAGACCAAGAACTTCGGGCGCAAGTCGCTGGATGAAATCAAGCGCGTGCTGTCCGACATGAACCTGGACTTCGGCATGAAGGTCGACGGCTTCGAGAAGAAATACCAGGAATGGAAGAGGAAGCAGCAAAATGAGGCATAGCAATTCCGGCAAGAAGCTGGGCAGAACGCCGTCCCACCGGAAGGCACTGTTCCGCAACATGGCCAAGGCCCTGCTGACTTACGGCAAGATCCGCACGACCGAGACCAAGGCCAAGGAACTGCGCCGCATCGTCGAACCGCTGATCACCCTGGCCCTGCGCAACGACCTGCACTCCCGCCGTCTGGCGTACGACGTGCTGGGTTCGCACCAGCTGGTCAAGCGCCTGTTCGACGACATCGGCCCCGCCTTTGTCGGCGTGTCCGGCGGCTTCACCCGCGTGGTGAAGCTGGGTCTGCCCCGCAAGGGCGACAACGCCCCGCTGGCGGTCATCGAACTGACCCACCAGCCCGCCGCCGCCGAAGCCCCGGCGGAAGAAAAGAAGGCCGCCGAGTAATCGGTTACGCCTTCGGCATCATGTACATCAACGGGGCGGACCGCATGGTCCGCCCCGTTTTTCGTCAGCAAAGGAAAAGGCCGCTCCGGGATGGGGCGGCCTTTTCATGTCAGGGGCTGTCGGGTGCTGTCGAGGGCATGTGCCGGGGGGGGGCAGAGGGCAGGGTGGTCCAGCCGCCGACAGGATGGCGGAAGATGGTGCGCGATCCTGCTACCGCAGCAGCAAACGCACGCCGCCGGGCAACTGTTCCAGCACCTCGCCCACGGGGTAGGCGGGGTCTCCGGTTTCGGCCAGCAGGGCAGTTGCCCGGCCCACCTGGTCCGGCGGCACGGCCAGCACCATGCCGCCAGAAGTCTGGGCGTCGAAGGCCACGTCGGCCAACTCGGGGCTGACACCGGGTTCCGCGTGCACGTACTTGTGGCAGTATGCGCGGTTGGCGTGGCTGCCTTCCGGCACCAGCCCCATGCTCGCCAGTTCCAGCACGCCGGGCAGCACAGGCAGGGCGGCGATGTCCAGGGCCACGGTGACCCCGGAGGCCCCGGCCATTTCCAGGCAGTGCCCGCCAAGGCCGAAGCCGGTGACGTCGGTGGCGGCCTTCAGTCGCAATTCACGGATCACCTGGCCCGCGCCCTTGTTCAGGCGCGCGGCCCAGCGGAACAGTTCTTCCTCGTGGGCGTCGCAGCCGGGCCAGTTGGCCTTGACTGCGGTGGCAAGAATGCCGGTGCCCAGCGGTTTGGTGAGCAGCAGGCGGTCGCCGGGGCGCAAACCGGCATTGGAGGCGATGACCTCTGGATCAATGAGGCCGGTGACGGACAGCCCGTACTTGATTTCATCGTCTTCCACGCTGTGGCCGCCCACCAGCGCAGCGCCCGCCTCGCGCATCGCGTCGGACCCGCCGCGCAGGATGTCGGCCAGGATGGATTCCGGCAACCGCTTTACCGGAAAGCAGACGATGTTCATGGCGCACCATGGTTCGCCGCCCATGGCGTAGACGTCAGACAGGGCGTTGGCTGCGGCGATGCGCCCGAACCGGTAGGGATCGTTGACGATGGGCGTGAAGAAGTCCAGCGTCTGCACGATGGATTGACCACCGGGCAGGCGCACCACGGCCGCGTCCTCGTTGTGACGCGTGCCCACGATGACCCTGTCTTCAACGGACGGGTCGCGCGGCAGCCCCGCCAGGATGCGCTCCAGGTCCCCCGGAGCCACCTTGGCGGCTCAACCGGCGGCCTTGACCGAATCGACCAGACGGATGCGGCTCATGCCTTGTCCTTGTGACGGGTCTTGGTGTTGCCAGCTTCGGCGCCCGTTGCATGGCCGTTGCGCAGGTGGCTGGTATGCTCGCCGAGGAAGGCGGCAAAGGCCACCGCCGCAGGGAACTGGTGCCGCCGGGCATGCCGTACCGAGTGGAATTGTCGCGCAGGGCGACAATCGTCCAGTTGCAGTTCCACCAGTTCGCCACGGGCGATGCTTTCGGCCACGGCCAGGCGCGAGGTGGCGCTGATCCCAAGGCCCGCGCGCACGTACTGCACGACAGCCTGGGTGCTGTCCACCACCAGGGCCACCGGCAGTCGCCGCACGTCCATGCCTGCGGCGGCCAGGGACTCGGCAAAGGTGCGCCGCGTACCGGACCCGGCCTCGCGCATGATCCACGGCCACTGGGCCAGTTCCTCGACCTGTACGTGACGCCTGCCGCCTGCAAGCTCCGGCGCGGCCACCACCACCAGTTCGTCGTCCACCAGCGGTTCGAACACCAGGTCGGAGTGCGGCTCCACCGCGCCCACCAGCCCCAGCATCAGCTCGCCATCGGTGACGCGCTGCACGATGTCCGCCGTGTCGCCCACGCGCAGGTGCACGCGCACCGAGGGATAGGTGCGCACGAACCCGGCGATGACCTCCGGCAGGACGTGATGCGCGGGTATGGTACTGCCGCCAACCACAAGATCGCCGCTGACCTCGTCGCGCAGTTGGCCGATTTCGGCCTCTGCGGCGGCAAGGCTGGCAAACGCCTCCGACGCGCGCCGGTACAGCACTTCTCCGGCGGGCGTGGGCAGCACCTGCCGACCCATGCGGTCGAGCAGGCGGACGCCCAGTTCCTTTTCCAGTGCAAGGACGTGCGCGCTGATGGTGGGCTGGGACAGGAACAGGTCCGCCCCGGCCCGCGAGAAGCTGCGCAGTTCGTAGACCTTGCAGAATGCTTCGAGTCTTCTGAAATCCAGCATGTCGATTGTGTATATTGATGGAAACGATACGTCAAGAAAGCTGGAGGGTTGGAAACCATCTTTCTCATGCGTGCCCGGCGTTGCGGCAGGCTGGAGGGGGAGGGGCGGGAGGAAATACGGGCCGGGCGGAGATACGCGCTGAGCCCGGCCCCTCGACGTCGCGCGTGCACCCACCCGGAGTGCCGCGCCTGTCCCGGCACGGGCTTGCGCTCCGTTGGCACAAATGGTAAAGGAGCGGGCTTTCCGAAGCGTTGCCGAACCGCCACCGGACCGCCTTCCACCATGCGCACAGCCGCACGGGTGGGGGCGCCGGGCTGACGGCCTCGGATCGCGCCGTCGCACTGCCGGGGTGGCGGAACTGGTATACGCGCTGGTCTTAGAAGCCAGTGGTTCACACCGTGCGGGTTCAATCCCCGCCCCCGGCACCAGCGCCGCCGCGCCGCTTTCCCGTAACGGGGCAGGGCAGGGGCGACGGGCACCAACAAGATTTTCACAAGGAGCGCAGCACCATGGAATATACCGTCGAAGATCTTTCCCCGGTCAAGAAAAAGGTCAACATCTCGGTGCCTGTTGAAGAGGTGGAGGCCGCCCTGTCCGCCGCCATCGCCATGTACCGCACCAACATGAGCCTCGACGGGTTCCGCAAGGGCAAGGTGCCCTCGAATCTGGTCGAAAGCCGCTTCCGCAAGGAAATCTACGGCGAGGCCACCCAGGACCTCGTCAACGTGCATATCAACGAAGTGATGACCGCGCTGGACGCCAACCCCATCTCGCGCATCGACTTCGACGGCGGGCAGCTGGAACGCGGCACCCCCTTCGAATACAGCATTTCCTTCGAAGTGCTGCCCGAATTCGACCTGCCCGACTACGACGGCTTTGCCGTGGAGCAGGAAAAGGCCGTGGTGGACATGAAGGAAGTGGATGAAGTCATCACCCGCATCCGCACCAACATGGCCGAACTGGTGCCCGTGGCCGAAGCGCGCCCCGGCAAGGACGGCGACGTGGTGGTGCTGGACTTCGCCGCGTTCGAGAACGGCGAGCCCGTGGAAGGCATCAGCGCCGAGAACTTCCAGATGAACCTTGGCGACCGCCAGGCTCTGGAAGACTTTGAGAGCCTGGTGAAGACCCTGGCTCCCGGCCAGGAAGGCGAAGGCCCTCTGAATTTCCCGGCGGACTTCATCAACCCCGACTTCGCTGGCAAGAGCCTGACCGTCAAGGTCAAGGTGCACGCCGTGAAGGAACGCCGCCTGCCCGAGGCCAACGACGACCTGGCCCAGAAGGCCGGTGGCTTCGAGTCCATGGACAAGATGCGTGAGGCGGTCACCTCTTCCTACATGCAGAGCCGCACCCAACTGGTGAAGGCCACCGCCCAGAAGACCATGCTGGACAAGCTGCTGAAGATGGTGGACTTCCCCCTGCCCGAATCCATGGTGGACATGTACGTCGGCCACCTGCTGGATGACATGCGCTCCAAGCTGGAACGCCAGGGCAAGAGCATGGAATCCCTGGGCAAGAAGCCTGAGGAACTGCGCGCCGAAGTGCGCCCCGAAGCCGAGCAGGTGACCCGCACCCAGATATTCCTGCTGCGCGCCGCCCGCAAGGAAGGCGTGGAAGTGAACGAGCAGGAGATCGACGCCCAGATCCAGCAGATCGCCATGCGCTCCGGCCAGGACTACAATGCCCTGAAGGACTACTACATCAAGAACAACCTGATCTTCTCGCTGCGCGACCGCATGCTGGCCGACAAGGCCATGGACGCCATCTACGAGAAGGCCGCCGTGACCGAGGTGGAGCCCGCCGCGAAGTAGCGGCCGCTTTGCCCGCGCACGCGAACCGGCCCGCCCGGTTCATGGACGCATGTTCGGAGCAGGGGGGGTGCACCCGCACCTTCCCTGCCCTTGTTTTGGCGGGTGGTTCGTAAAGCATCGCGGCTTTCGACCGACAAGACTGGTGAGTGACGCACGGCGGCGGGCGCTCCGACCATGAAATACGGCCAGACGGCCGGGCCGCCACGGGCGCCTTGTGGTGCGGTGCGGTCTTCTGCTATCCTTCGGGCAACGAGTAAGTTCCGCACCGGCCCGTGTCTTCCCGGTGGCCGTTCCGGCCATGGCCCGGCAGATCAGGCCATGGCTTGGCAAGTCAGTCCAGCACTTGGCAAGTCAGGCCCCTGACATGGCCGGAGACGATGCGGCATGCGCCGGAACCGGGTGCGCGTCAGAGCATGCGGTTGGCCGTCAGCCGTACTGGCGGCGGAACCGGAACCCGGCGCCCGGCCCCGGAATGCGGCCCCCCGGCCGCCCGGACCAGAAATCACCAACGCACACGGCAGCACGCGACAGCACGCGGCAGTTCACGCCGATACACGCAGGAGAGGCACATGCCAGTTCCCATAGTCATCGAGACCTCGGGCCGTTCCGAACGCGCCTACGACATCTATTCGCGCCTGCTGAAGGACCGCATCATCCTGCTCGGTACCCCCATCGACGACCAGATCGCCTCGCTCATCTGCGCGCAGCTGCTGTTCCTCGAATCGGAAAACCCCGAGAAGGAAATCTACCTGTACATCAACTCGCCGGGCGGCGCGGTGACGGCGGGCATGGCCATCTACGACACCATGCAATACATCACCTCGCCCGTGGCCACCCTGTGCCTGGGCCAGGCCGCCAGCATGGGCGCGCTGCTGCTGGCCGCCGGCGCCCCCGGCATGCGTCACGCCCTGCCCAACAGCCGCATCATGATCCACCAGCCCTCGGGCGGTTTCTCCGGGCAGGCCAGCGATATCGACATCCAGGCCCGAGAAGTGCTGCGCATGAAGGCCAACCTGAACGAAATCATGGCCCGCCACACCGGCCAGCCCGTGGAACGGGTTGCCGACGACACCGAGCGTGATTACTTCATGGGACCCGCCGAGGCCAAGGAATACGGCATCATCGACAGCATCCTCACCTCGCGGCGGGATGCCACGCAGAACCAAGCGAAGTAGGTACATCATGGCCAATACCAAGGGCAGCTCGGAACGCGAGCTGCGTTGTTCCTTCTGCGGCAAGGGGCAGGACGCCGTCCAGCGCCTCATTGCCGGGCCCGGCGTCTACATCTGCGACGAATGCGTCTCGTTGTGCAACGAGATCATCGCGCAGGAGCACATCACCGAAACGGTGGAAGAGGGCAAGCTGCTCACCCCCGCCGAGATCAAGGCCAAGCTCGACGAATACGTGATCGGCCAGCATCAGGCCAAGAAGATACTGTCCGTGGCGGTGCACAACCACTACAAGCGGGTCTTCTTCGCCAGCGCCCTTGGCGGCGAGGTGGAACTGGAAAAGAGCAACATCCTGCTCATCGGTCCTTCCGGCAGCGGCAAGACCCTGCTGGCGAAGACGCTGGCCCGCGTGCTGAAGGTGCCCTTCGCCATCGCCGACGCCACCACCCTGACGGAAGCCGGCTACGTGGGCGAGGACGTGGAGAACATCCTGGTCCAGCTGCTCCAGAACGCCGACTACGACATTGAGGCGGCGTCCAAGGGCATCATCTACATAGATGAAATCGACAAGATATCCCGCAAGGGCGACGGCCCCTCCATCACCCGCGACGTGTCGGGCGAAGGGGTGCAGCAGGCCCTGCTGAAGATCATCGAAGGCACCGAGGCCAACATCCCGCCCAAGGGCGGACGCAAGCACCCGCAGCAGGAATTCATCAGGATGGACACCTCGAACATCCTGTTCATCCTCGGCGGGGCGTTCATCGGGCTGGACAAGCTGATCGGGCAGCGCATCGGCGGCGGGGCCATGGGCTTCGGCGCCAAGGTGGCCACCCGCAAGGATCTGCCCTTCGGCGAACTGCTGGGCCAGGTGCACCCCAACGACCTGGTCAAGTTCGGCCTGATTCCCGAATTCGTGGGCCGCATCCCCGTGGTCACCCACGTGGAGGAACTGAGCGAGGACGACCTGGTGCGCATCCTTACCGAGCCCAAGAACGCGCTGGTGCGCCAGTACCAGAAGCTGTTCGAACTGGACAAGGTGAACCTGCGCTTCACCGCCAACGCGCTGAAGAGCATCGCCAGCCAGGCCATCGAACGCAAGACCGGCGCGCGCGGCCTGCGCAACGTCATGGAATCGGTGATGCTCGACATCATGTACAAGCTGCCCTCGCAGCAGGACATCAAGGAGTGCGTCATCAACCGCGCCGTGGTGGAAAAAAGCCGCGAACCGGTGATGATCTATCACACCGAGGCCAAGACCGGCTCCTAGCGAATGCAACGGCGCGGTCCGCAAGGGCCGCGCCGTTATGGTTCTGTCCCGAGTGCCGTGCTGATGCGGCCCCGTGACGCCCGTGATGCTTATGACGTCCACTGGCACCCGACCGGCCCCGTTGTCCCTGTCGCTGGAGTCCGCCCCTTTCCCCATCCACGGGAGAAACTTTCACGGGGGGCGGCCGCGCATGGACCACCCGGCTTGGCGTCAACTGCGGATTTCCGCCCGGTACCCCGCAGGGTACCACGGCAATCGCCCCGCCGCCCCTTCGGGGGTGCGTTGACAACGGGAATCGGGACACTAGTTTGTGTGCATTGTGCCCCGTCTCGCACGCGGGGCTCCCGCGCCCCCTTCCGGCGCGCGGGCACCCGGCGGCCCCTGCCGCCGTTCTGGAGGAATGAATGAGCGATTTCGACGTTGATGGCGAAAAGGCCCGTCCTGTTCTGGACCTGCCGCTGATGTCGCTGCGCGAGGTGGTGATGTTCCCGCGCTCCATCGTGCCCCTGTTCGTGGGGCGCGAGGCGTCCATCCGGGCCATCGAGAACGCCATCTCCGATTACGGCAAGAAGATATTCCTGGTGGCCCAGCGCGAGCCCGAAGTGGAAAAGCCCGGCGGCGAAGACCTGTTCGAGGTCGGCACCGTCAGCAAGATACTGCAACTGCTGCGCCTGCCCGACGGCACCATCAAGGTGCTGTTCGAAGGCCTGTACCGCGCCCGCTGGGAAGCCCTTGGCGAAGAAGGCGAGGGCGAATTTCCCCGCGCCTCCATCCTGCCCCTGCGCGAATCCGACGCCCTGACCGCCGAGTCCGAGGCCTTGGTGCGCGCCACGCAGGAAGCGCTGGAGGAATACAGCAAGATCAACAAGAAGCTGGCGCAGGAAACCCTGCTGGCCATCACCGCCATAAACACGGCGGGCCGCCTGGCCGACGCGGTGATGCCCCACCTGAAGGTGGACTATCGCAAGAAGCAGGAAGTGCTGGAACTGGAAGACCCGGTGGTGCGCCTTGAAAAGGTGTACGAGCTGCTCCAGGGCGAGATCGCCATCTCGTCCATGGAAAAGCGCATCAAGAACCGCGTCAAGAACCAGATGGAGCGCAACCAGCGCGAGTACTACCTGAACGAGCAGATCAAGGCCATCCACAAGGAGATGGGCCGCGAGGAAGACCCCCAGGCCGAGGTCAACGAGCTTGAACAGCGCCTGGCGGAAAAGAATATGCCCGACGAGGCGCGCGAGAAGGCCCTGCGCGAGATGAAGAAGCTGCGCCAGATGCCGCCTTCGTCCGCCGAGTACACCGTGGTGCGCAACTACGTGGACTGGATTCTCGATCTGCCGTGGAACACCCTGAAGGAAACCGAGATCGACATCGAGAAGGCCCGCACGGTTCTCGACGCCGACCACTACGGCCTGGAAAAGCCCAAGGAGCGCATCCTTGAGTACCTGGCCGTCCAGAAGCTGGTGAACCGCCTGAAGGGCCCCATCCTGTGCCTGGTCGGCCCCCCCGGCGTGGGCAAGACCTCGCTGGCCAAGTCCGTGGCCAAGGCCACGGGCCGCGAGTTCGTGCGCCTTTCCCTTGGCGGCGTGCGCGACGAGGCCGAAATCCGCGGCCATCGCCGTACCTACGTGGGTGCGCTGCCCGGCAAGATCATCCAGTCGCTGAAGCGGGTGAAGTTCAACAACCCCCTGTTCTGCCTGGACGAAATCGACAAGATGAGCATGGACTTCCGGGGCGACCCTTCCGCCGCCCTGCTGGAAGTGCTGGATCCCGAGCAGAACAACACCTTCAACGACCACTATCTGGACATGGACTACGACCTGTCACAGGTGTTCTTCATCACCACGGCCAACAGCCTGCATTCCATCCCCCTGCCGTTGCAGGACCGCATGGAAATCATCCGGCTGCCCGGCTACCTCGAAACGGAAAAGCGCCGCATCGCGCGCGAATTCCTGCTGCCCAAGCAGATCGAGGCCCACGGCATCAAGCCCGAGAACGTGAAGATGTCGGACAACGCCGTGCTGGAGATGATCCGCACCTACACCCGCGAGGCCGGGGTGCGTAACCTCGAGCGCGAACTGGCGGGCGTGTGCCGCAAGGTGGCCATGCAGATCGTCGAGGCCGACGACCTGGACAAGACGGTCACCGTCACCCGGCAGAACCTGTCCCAGTTCCTGGGCGTGAAGAAGTTCCGCTACGGCGAGCGCGAGGCCAACGCGCAGGTGGGCGTGACCACCGGCCTTGCCTGGACCGAACTTGGCGGCGAACTGCTGATGGTGGAAACCGCCCTCATGCCAGGTACCGGCAAGGTGGTCATCACCGGCAAGCTCGGCGACGTCATGACCGAATCGGCCAAGGCCGCCCTGTCCTACGTGCGCTCGCGGTCCAACATGTTCGGCCTGCGCAGCGACTTCCACAAGGACATCGACATCCACGTGCACGTGCCCGAAGGCGCCACCCCCAAGGACGGCCCCTCGGCAGGCATCACCCTGGCCACCTCGCTGGTCTCGGCGCTGCTCGGCGTGCCCGTGCGCAACGACGTGGCCATGACCGGCGAGATCACCCTGCGCGGTCGCGTGCTGCCCATCGGCGGCCTGCGCGAAAAGCTGCTGGCCGCGCACCGGGGCCTGATCACCAAGGTGCTCGTGCCGCGCGACAACAAGAAGGACCTCAAGGACGTCCCCGACGAAATCCTCAAGGACCTGACCATCACCTTCGTGGATCACGTGGACGAAGTGCTGCCCCTGGCACTCGAAAGCGAAGCCGAAGCCATCTTCTCCGGTCGTGCCGACGAAGGCCTGCCGCTCTTCCGCACCCTGCGCGAAGGCGCGGGCTGCGAAGTGACCCCGCCCGTATCCACGGCGCACTAGGCGGCGTGGTAGCAAGGGTGATTTGATGCAAGAGTAACCGGGGGAGGGAGGGGGCTTTGACGCTCTGCGGTCGCCATCCGTAAGGTTCGCGCTACGCGCGCACCCAACGGCTGGTGCAAAGCCCCTCCCTTCCCCCGGCCCCCCTTCCCACCCGCAAACGTTTTGTTTGGTCTGGTGAGCCCCCGTAGCGGAAACGCGACGGGGGCTCTTTGTTTGCGAAGGGCTGTTGGGGAGAGGGGAGGATTTCGGTACGTCAAATAGGAGCCGCCCCGTCCTGAACGGCAGGGCGGGGCGGTCCGTATCCTGGGCGTGGTGCCCGTGCCCTGGCCCCGCTGGCGCGCGGGGCCGGGCGTCGGAATTTGTGTGTCAGCGCAGGCTGGTGCCCACGCTGGGCCGGATGGGGCCAAGGCGCGAGGCGTCCACCAGCAGCGGGCGCAGTTCCTCGGAAACCGGCACCGTGGCGGTGCCCATGGCCAGCACCTCGTTGGATGGGGTGTGGATGAGCCGCATGTTGAAGCGCACGGCCTTGGGGGTGATGGTGTAGGTGCCCGCCAGAATGGCCACGCTGGACACGTTCTGGGTGCCCAGCAGTTCCGTCTTGCGGGTCAGCAGCAGTTCGCCCGTTTCCGGCTGGAACAGGATGGTGCGGCCCTTGCGGATTTCCTGCACCCGGTAGCCCGCCTGCACGAACCAGCGGGACATTTCTTCCGCCATCTGGCGGGCCAGCCCGTTGGCGCCTTCCAGGTCGCCAAGGTCCACCGGGGTGGTGACCATGATGCTGATGCCCTTGGCGGGCGGGGCTTCCTGCCCCAGTTTGCGGGCCATCTGCACGTCCATGGCGGCGGCCATGGCGTCGGCGGCTTCGGGCACGCTGGCGGCGGCCGCCGCCAGAGGCAGCAGCAGGCCTATGGTCAGCACGAGCAGGGCGAGTATGCGCTTCATGGGATGCTCCGGAATCGCCGCGTCAGCGCAGCGTCTTTATCTGGCGGTCCACAACGTCCACTTCGCGGGCCAGGGCGTCGCGCACGTCGTCGGAGCGCGCGGCGGCAAGGGCCAGCAGGTAGTGTTCGCGGGCCAGTTCGTAGCGGCCCTGGGCCTGATAGGTGCGGCCCTGGTGCCAGTTGTGCAGGGCCTCGTCGCTTTCCGGCACCGAGGCCACCTGCCTGCCGCACCCGGCAAGGACGGGCAAAGCCAGGCTGGCCAGCAGCAGAAGGATGGCGGGGGTACGCATGGCAGAAGTCCTCGCGGCTATTTCCGGGCAGTCCGGTCGAAATCGCCGATGTTCATGGAGCCGCCCATCAGCTTGCGTCCGGTATTGGCCAGCATGCGGCCCAACAGGCCGTTGGCGGGCATCACCAGTTCCGCCGTGCGCAGCACCAGGCCGTCCGCCGCGCGGATCAGCCGGGCATTGATGAACACGCTGTACTTGTCGCGGTAGTAGGTGCCCGCCACGAACACGGCCCAGCCTTCGCGCGCGGGCAGCACGCCCACGTTGCGCGACAGCAGGAATTCGCCTTCGCCCTCGCGCGGGCGCAGGGTGCCGGGCAGGCGGTATTCACGCACGGGAAAGCCGCGCTGGTTGAATTCGTAGAACAACTGCTCGGCGATGTACCGGCCCAGCGACGACGATTCGTCGAAGTCGTCCTGGTTCACGAACGACGTGGGCAGGGCAATGTACCCCATCAGGGCATCGTTGGGCACCGTGGCCAACAACTGGTCCACCAGTTCACGCACCTTCAGCTTCAGCTCGCGGGCTTCCATGTAGTTGGGGTCCGCCTGAGGGCGCGGCACGCCCTTGCTCCAGAACATGCCGCCCTGATTGTCGGGCACCATGAAGCCGTTGTCGTGGGTGACCACCGTGGACAGGGGCATGGTTTGCCCGTTCACGTTGGCCTCGCCCGATTCCCTGGCCTCCAGCGGGGCGCCGGGGTCCGCGCCAAGGCGTGGGGGTTGAGGCGCCATGGACGCGGGCTGCGGCGGCACGCCCTGCGACTGGCGCATCTCGGCCACTGCGGTTGCGCC